>JAEVYV010000331.1 GCA_023392575.1 Bacteroidota bacterium
TTGTATGACATTCTTTCGGGGTGTTTGTCCTTGGATTGTGGTTTGATAATTGAATGAACGATAATCAAATAAAGTCAATTGTATGAACTTATCCAATTTTACGATAAAGGCCGCTGAAGTGATCCAGCAATCACAACAGCAGGCCTTCAACCATGCTAATGCCAATATTGAAACCGAACATATTTTAAAGGCCCTGCTGGAGCAGCAGGATTCCCCCGTTGAATATTTACTCAAAAAAAATGCGGTCAATACCCAGCAACTGGAAAGCCGGCTGGATCAGCAAATAGAAAAGCTGCCCAAGGTTTCGGGGGAACCGGCGCAAAGCATTTCCCGGGAAGCCAACAATGTGCTTTTGCGTGCCGGAGCCGCCTTAAAAACCTTTAACGACGAATTCATCACCCCTGAACACTTGCTGCTGGCGCTTGTTCAGGGAAACGATAATACGGCCAAGCTTTTGAAAGATTTTGGCCTGACCGAAAAAGGATTGACCACGGCGATTAATGATTTGCGCAAAGGAGCCACCGTTACCTCCCAAACCCAGGAAACCCAGTTCAATGCCTTGAACAAGTATGCAAAAAACCTCAACGAGCTGGCCCGGCAAGGGAAGCTGGACCCCGTGATTGGCCGGGACGAGGAAATCAGAAGAACCCTACACATTCTTTCCCGCCGCAGCAAGAACAACCCTATTTTGGTGGGTGAGCCCGGTGTGGGGAAAACCGCTATCGCTGAAGGCCTGGCCATGCGGATTATCAATGGCGATGTGCCCGAAAACCTCAAGTCTAAAACCATTTATGCCTTGGATATGGGCCAGCTCATCGCCGGGGCCAAATACAAGGGGGAGTTTGAGGAAAGGTTAAAAGGCGTAATCAAAGAGGTTGCCACCAGCGAAGGAGAGATCATTCTTTTCATTGATGAAATTCACACCCTGGTGGGCGCCGGCGGCGGCGAAGGCGCCATGGACGCCGCCAATATTTTAAAACCGGCCCTGGCCCGCGGCGAACTGAGGGCCATTGGAGCCACCACGCTAAATGAATATCAAAAATTCTTTGAAAAGGACAAAGCGCTGGAGCGCCGCTTTCAAAAAGTAATGATTGACGAACCCAGCGTGGAAGATGCCATTTCGATTTTGCGGGGTTTGAAAGACCGGTACGAAACCCACCACCATGACCGCATCAAGGACGAGGCAATCATCGCGGCCGTCGAACTTTCAGTGCGCTACATTACCGACCGCTTTCTTCCCGATAAAGCAATTGATCTGATTGACGAAAGCGCCGCCAAGCTTCGCCTGGAAATGAATTCCATGCCCGAAGACCTGGACAAACTGGAACGGCAGATCCGCCAGTTGGAAATTGAGCGGGAAGCAATCAAAAGAGAGAATGATGAAGAAAAGCTGAGGGATTTGAACACCACCCTGGCCAACCTGGCGGTTGAACGCGATACCTTAAAAGCCAAGTGGCAGGAGGAAAAAGACCTGGTGGAAAAAATTCAGACGGCCAAGGCCGGCATCGAAAACCTGAAGCTGGAGGCCGAAAAAGCAGAACGCGAAGGCGATTACGGAAAAGTAGCCGAGATCAGGTATGGCCGGATCAAAGAGCAGGAAGGCCGGATCAATGAATTGCAAGCACAACTGAACGAATTAAGCGCCAACAGCCGCCGCCTGATGAAGGAAGAAGTAGATGCAGAAGACATAGCCGAAAGCGTGGCCAAGGCCACAGGTATTCCGGTCACGAAAATGTTGCAGAGTGAGCGGGAAAAATTGCTGAACCTTGAAGGCGAGTTGCATAAACGAGTCGTGGGGCAGGACGAGGCCATTACGGCGGTGGCCGATGCGGTCAGAAGAAGCCGGGCCGGTTTGCAGGACCCCAAGCGTCCCATTGGTTCCTTTATATTTTTAGGAACCACGGGTGTGGGAAAAACCGAACTGGCGAAAGCCCTGGCCGATTATCTTTTTGACGACGAACACATGATGACCCGTATTGACATGAGTGAGTACCAGGAGAAACACACGGTGTCCCGGCTGGTGGGCGCCCCTCCGGGCTATGTGGGTTACGATGAAGGCGGTCAGCTAACCGAAGCGGTTCGGCGCAAACCCTACCAGGTTGTGCTGCTGGATGAAATAGAAAAGGCGCATCCCGATGTCTGGAACGTTTTGCTGCAGGTGCTGGATGATGGAAGATTAACCGATAACAAAGGCCGTGTGGTGAACTTTAAAAACACCATCATCATCATGACCTCAAACCTGGGCAGCGATATTATCCAGGAAAACTTTGCCGATGTGAACGAAAAGAACAAGGACGTGATTGTGGAGCGGACCAAGGCGGAGGTCATGATGCGGTTAAGGGAAACCATTCGTCCGGAGTTTTTGAACCGTGTGGATGAGATCATTCTCTTCCAGCCGTTGATGAAGAGTGAAATTAGAGGCATCATCCGCATTCAATTGGAGGCCTTAAAAAACCTGGTGGCCCAAAGCGGAATCCAACTCAGATTCTCCGACTACTTAATTGATTATTTAGCGGAGAACGGCTTTGATCCCCAGTTTGGCGCAAGGCCATTGAAGCGGCTGATCCAAAAAGAACTGGTGAACCGGTTGAGTAAAAAAATACTGGCAGGCGATATAGACAAAACCCACCCGGTTTTGGTGGATGTGTTTGATGGGGTAGTGGTGTTTCGCAATGAAGTGGAGCAGCCCCACTCTGTGTAATCGCTAAGAATACTAAACGTAAGCCCGGTTTGTAAAGCCGGGCTTTTTTATGGGCAAGCCGAACGGTTAAAAATGCTGGTGGGGCCGCAGCCCTTTCGTGTATCTGCTAAAATTATAATCGTTAGTTTTCTTACATTAGAAGTAGATTTTTCCATCTCCATCCGCACTTTACCAAAGCAATCGTCTGCAGTTTATTTACTCATCACCTAAACACTCAGTTATGAAAGAAAAAGAGGTTTCGGTTTTAGAAACACAAACCGGCGAAGCCATGCCGGTACAGGAAAAAACTCTGCCCGATCCATCGGCCATCATGCAAGTGGGTACGGGTTTCTGGGCCTCCAAGACCTTGCTGGCGGCAATTAAATTCAATTTGTTTACGCTTTTGGGCGATCAAAAATTAAAAGGCGACGAAATACAAAGGGTGCTGCATTTGCACCCCCGCAGCCTGTATGATTTTTTGGATGCTTTGGTAGCTCTGGGGTTTTTAAACCGGGACGGCTTGAAGGAACAGGCGGTTTACAGCAACACCCCGCACACGGCCTTCTTTCTGGATAAAAACAAGCCGGGTTACATCGGTGGTCTTTTGGAAATGTGCAACGACCGGCTGTATCCATTCTGGGGCGACCTGGAGGATGGGTTAAGAACCGGCCAGCCGCAGAACGAGGTAAAGCACACCGATCGCAACGAGTTTGAAGCTTTTTACGAAGACCCCGACCGGCTGGTGCAATTCATGGAAGCCATGGCCGGCATTCAAATGGGCGCCTTTGTAGCTTTTGCCACGGGCTTTGGTTTCTCTGAATTTAAGACCCTGTGCGATATCGGCGGGGCCACCGGTTTGTTGTCCATCCAGGTGGCCTTGCACAACCCCGGCATGCAGTGCATTACGTTTGATCTGCCCGCTGTGGAACACGTTGCCCGCAAATGGATTAGCAATTTTAACCTGAACGACCGGGTGAAAATTGTATCCGGCGATTTTTTTAAAGATGATTTTCCGAAAGCGGATGTGATCACAATGGGCAATATCCTGCACGACTGGGGGTATGACAACAAGCTGCGGCTGGTGCAGGCTGCGTACAAAGCGCTGCCCGAAAACGGAGCCTTGGTGGTGATTGAAGCCATTATTGACGATGAAAGAAGAAAGAATGTGTTTGGGCTGCTGATGTCTTTGAATATGTTGATCGAAACCCATGACGGGTATGATTTTACTTTTCAGGATTTTCAGGACCTGTGCAGGCAGGCAGGCTTCCGCCGGTTTGAACTGTTGCCGCTGGCCGGTCCCACCAGTGCTGCCATTGCGTACAAATAAATTGGGGCGCAGAAACAAAAACCGCTTATGAAGCCGACTCATACGAGTACACCTTATCGGTAGTTTCGATCAAGGCAGCGTGGTGTTTGTGTAAAGCAAGCCGAATATCGGCATCGGAAAGTTTCCCGGTAAGGGTGAAATTGTTGGTGTTCATCAGGTAACCAACAGAAAGCAGTTTTGAAAATCTGGCCATCTCAATGAGGGATGAAAATTTTAAGGTTCGTTTTTCCATGGATGGTAGGTTTAGGCTCATAGTAAATCTAATAAAAACAACGTGCAAAGTATACAAAGTAAAGTTTAAAGAGGTTATGCACAAAGCAGGAATCGGCTGAATTCAATGATAAGAATCAACTTTTGCCGACTTATCCACATTTTAAAAAAGCCAGACGCTGATCGGGGGCTAAAACTTGATCCGCGCTATGAAGCAAATTTGTTTCAGCAGATACATTCAAACCGGCTGGCGGTGCTGTTTTTGGGAAATGGCATAATTTTTTAATCTGCTGTGGTATTAAATTCTTGGTATATGCAAAACTGGCTTAGATCCTTAATAGCAGGCTATGGAGCGTACAAACTCGGCGGAGGGTGTTTGGGAACCATTGTGGTATTTATCATTATCTTTTGGCTGTTGGGCCATTGTTAGGCAACTGATCTCTGGTTGGTTTCAACGTATCTTTCCCAAACGATTCTTTGATTTTTGATGCAACACCATGAAAAAACTTTTTTCCCTTTTATTCGTTCCCCTCTTTTTTGCCTGTAACAATTCAACCCAAACGGTTGCGGACAACAGCGATAGTCCCCATTTGGAAAACAAGCGGCATCAAAACGATCTTGCTTCCGGGCAAGACCAGAACGTGATTGGCCTGGATTTTAGCGGCTGCTACCGGCAGGCAGTTAAAAGAGATACGATCCTTCTTCAAATCCACCAATCCGGCAGCACTATTTCCGGCACCATGCAGTTTGATAATTATGAAAAAGATTCCAGCCACGGTACCGTAAAAGGACAGGTGCACGGCGACACGCTGACTCTGTGGTACGATTTCAACTCAGAGGGCATGCACTCGGTCATGGAGATCATATACAAAAAAACAGACGACGGGCTGGTACGGGCTGTCGGGGCGATTCTTTCCAAAGGCGATACCACCATGTATAAGGATCGTGGTAATTTACAGTTTGATCCCCGCCAGGCGCTGACCAAAATCAAATGCGGCGAGTAGCGCCAAACCCAAAGTTGCGGCATACTTTTTCATACACCCGAATAGTCAATTCATGCACTTTGGCGTTTGCTTGCGGACGCTTTTTTTAAAATTTGTGCTCCAATAAAGCGTTTATGAGAAAGTTATTTGTTTTTGTGCTGGCAGCCTCCTTGCTTTCAGCCTGTACGAAAGACCCTCTGGAGCCCGGGCCGTCGCCACTTCCGGTCATGCGGTACAATGATCTTCAAAATGCCGAAGTGCGTTTTTCCCAAGCGAAGTCGGTTGATATAGATAACGATGGAAAGGCGGATTTTTATTTTGGTGTTACGTTGGTCGGCGATCCATTGCTGAAAAGGGACCGCTGGCAATACATAGCACATTCCAAGGTGGGCACCCATCTTTTAAACGACGAACACGATCAGTCGCCCATGCTGCATAAAGGTGATTGGGTTTACGCCAGCCAGCCGGGGTACCAATGGTTTGAGATTTCTGCAATTGTGCTGGCTGAAAAAATTGTGACTATGACAGAAACGTATTGGGAAGGACTTTGGAAAAACGCCGCACATAAATACCTTCCTGTACAGTTACAAAAGGATCAAAAGACTTACAATGGGTGGATCGAATTGTCCTTTGATGCCGGTTCGGAAAAACTCATTCTTCACCGATCTGCCATCAGCACAGAAGCCAACAAGGCTGTAAAAGCAGGTTTTTAAGTTGCGTTCTTTCAAGTGGAAAAGTTCCGGCATGCCAGCGGGTTTTATATTGCTGCGGAATGGCATCAATTTGGTGCGGGTTTTCAAAAACAACGATGAAAGAAAACCAAAGTTCTTCGCAGGACCGGCATTTGCAAACCCCCTCCGAAGCAAACCGGGATAAGCATATCAATTTCAGACAACTGGATGAAGATGATCCGTTGATCAGTTTTAAGAATAAGGACGGGGTCAAAGAGCGCCGTGACGAATGGCAGAGGGGACTTGAAGAAGGTGAACGGGCTAAAAACCAGAGCGGCAGTGAAGAAGGGGTGTAGTCCTTACCTGAGCAAAACAGGAAAATAAGGCTGGTGCCTGGTTAAAGAAAAGAAGAGCAGGGTAATGAAAATTTGATTTTCATGGTTTTGCAAAAGACAAAGGGATTTGCCCTGTGCCAGAATGCCGTTATTTGGAAATAGTTACCCGGTAATTCTACTATTGTGTGGGTAAAACAAATGACTCATCTTGCAGGTCATTACCTAACGGGTAAATATATACGTTTTGAAATCAACCCCTGTCTCTACAGGGGTTATCCGTTTAAACACATCGGTAGTTGAAGTTTGAACTGCTGCGAAATAAAATCAGAAAAGGGTACGTTTTAAGTACCCTTTTCCTGCAGTTAAAAATACGTGAATACTTATAACTGCCCTGGATGTTTTTTACTGATTAAAGTATGAACACCCACTAATAAAGCAAGCAATCGCTGTGCCAATATACAGATTTTTCAATTTCCGATAACTACATTAGAAGCGTTTCGCTAATGGCATAATTCTTTCACCATTGATTAAAAATCAATTATGCAAGAAGAGAAGCGTACAACCCAACAGCAGCAAAATGGTACAGGTCGCTCAAGCCCTGTGGGAGCCGAACCCCGCAATCAAAAGGAAGAGCAAAACAAATTGGGGAAAAACGACATCAGCAATATGGATCAGTACGAAGGGAAGATGGACCACGGGGTATTGGGCGGTAATTTCCATAACCAAGACATTGAAGTAAAGCAAACCAAAGAAGAACAGTAATTAGGCTTCGGCCTGAGATGAACCTTAAAAAATGTGTGATGGATCAAAAAGAAAAACGCTTTGTAGAACAGGATGCTCCTTTAAAAAACACCGATCGGGCTTTTGTAAAGGTGAGCCGGGAGAACTCTCCGCAAC
>JAEVYV010000002.1 GCA_023392575.1 Bacteroidota bacterium
ATTCGACCGCTCTGCCATCTCTCCGGCGCAAAAATAGGGGATGAGACTATTCCAAAAAAATTATCAGAAAAAATAAATTCGCAATAAGCTCAAAGCGGTGTTGCTGTAGAAGCGATTTTTTTTCATCTCGGAAGAGGCCTATTGTTTTGAATAAGTAAGGGCGAGATTGCCCCGACTGATCTTTCGGCTGCCCTTGCCAACGCCGTTTATTATGCCGCTGAGAAACGCATGAGAAAGTTGCCGATCACCCCGGATAAGATGATTTAATCAATGCAGTGATAGCGCCTAACCAGCGGCTGTCTATGCCGTTCGTCAGCCAAGTTTTTCGTTTATACCTTTTCGTTGCTTTCCAAAACCATTACCCTTCTATTTTGCTTTCCTAACTACAGCAGAATGTACACTCAAAAATTATGGGCTTTGGTTGTCTGTCTGGCAGGCACAACTGCCCTGTTCGCACAAAAAAGCGATACCGTTATCATCAATGCTTCTCATGTCAACACAAAGGTTTTAAAACCGGGCACACACCGTTACCTGGTTTATTTTAAGATGGGCAAGGAAAGCAGCCGGAGCAGGTATCAAATGTGGAGCCGCACGGTTGACTTCGTTAATTATGAAGGACGGGATGCCATCAGCATAACCCAAGAATGGGAGGACAATGACACGGTTGTGCACAAGGTGTATTCGGTTTGCGACCGAAAAAGTTTTGCGCCTTTGTTTCACGAAAGCTGGTGGAAACAACGCGGCGCCTCCAAATTTGATTTTATCAATCAAAAAGGATTTTTGCAGGATGCACTTTTGACCAACGCGGATACGGCCCGGACAAAGAAAAACATGTATGACGCTTTTCAAAAAGCTCTGCAACAGTATGTGCTGAACTGGCATTTGGATCTGGAGGTGTTTCCTGTATTGCCCTATAAAAAGGGAACAACCTTTCTCATAAATTTTTATGATCCGGGGTCTTTGGCGCCTTCCCTACAAGCTTATACGGTGGAAGGCAGCGGAGTACTGCAGGGATATGATAACCAAAAAATTGATTGCTGGTTATTGACGCATACTTCCCCAAACAACAAAGAAACCTTTTGGGTCAGCAAACAAACCCGGGAGGTATTGAAGTTGGAACAGGAATTCAACGGGCGGTTCCGGTATAAAATTAAACTGGGCTACAGCATTTAAGTAGCTTGCCCAGGCACCGGTTCATTCATTCACATAAATTTAGGAAAGCAGGCACGCAAATAGTAGTAAATTCCTTTTGTGAAAAATTGCGTGTCTGTTGTTCTGGTTTTTTTGTGTTGCGCCAGTGTCGTGCAGGCACAGAACCTTAGTGGCTTTTGGAAGGGCACACTAACCATGACGGGCGGCTGCTTCCCAATAAACAATATCGAACTGCAGATACAGGTGGCCGGAGGAGAGGCTTCTGGCGACTCTTATCATTATCTGGACATCGATAATTACGTAAAAAAAAAGTTTACCGGCAGTTACTTCGCCTCAGAGAAAAAAATCGTGTTGCAGGAAGGCCTGGTAACCACGTTTAAAATCAGGCCGGAGTGCAAGGTTTGCATTAAGGAGTACCAATTGTATTACAGCCGCAACGGGAGTCTGGAAACACTATCGGGCCGGTGGACTGGAGTCATTCAGGGTACAGGGGTTAGCTGCGAAGCCGGAGATATTGTGCTTACCCGCATAAAGGAATCGGCTTTTAAAGAAATCCCCGAGGTAGCGGTTGATACCGGCCGGCTGCGCCTTGATTTTTATGATAACAATGAAATAGATGGTGATTCGATCACGGTTTTGGTAAACGGCCGGGTCGTTCTTTCCCACCAGCGGTTAACGGCCAAACCGGTAACAGTGTTTGTTACGATCGATCTTCTCAATCGGTTTCAGGAAGTAGAAATGATTGCAGAAAATTTAGGTTCCATTCCTCCCAATACCGCCTTGCTGATTGTTACGGCCGGAGAAAACCGTTACCAGTTGTTTTTGTCTTCAACGGAAGCCAAGAGTGCCCGGGTGCGTTTTGTGTACGATGAAACGCGGCGGGGCCGGCTCAATGCCTCGCTGTGAGCTTTGGACCGGAAATGTTTTTTAAGCAGCGAACAACCGTATTTTTACTGAACTACTTCGTAGATTTTCTTATAAAAACTACTTAAATAAGTAAATACCATAAGAAAAAATTAGGGCAAAAATGCAATTGTCCGGCATGCGGTAAGGGGTTACTTTTGTAATAGAAGTTGATTGATTATCAATCGTCCAATCTCTTGAAAAACCAGGTAATCCAAATTCCTACAAAAAGCCAAAGTAAAAATCCAATATCAGTCAACTTCTCTTTATCCTTATAAAAACCAGTTTTCCAACTATCCCTTGATAAGTCCGCTGAGTCCAAGTCCTGCTATTGATCCTTTCCTTTGAAAACCCAGGCGTCCAATAATGACTAACCTCATACAAGCTATCATGCCGCCTGAAAATATTATCCCTCCGCTACAGCCGGGGGGATTTTTATTTCCTGCACTTGACTTCCGTCCATAACAGCATGCAACAACTGCAAGGGCACAACCACGTATTCGGGCCGGTGGTTGAGTTCGAAATTCAGATCGTGTATAGCGCCTTCCAGCAAATAGGTTCTGAGCATCAGGACTAAATCCTGTTTTTCTTTTGGAAGGAAAAAGCTTTGGTGTGTGCCTTCCAGATAAGCATTGAGAAAAAAGCTGCTCATGTAATGGGCCCAGGCACCGGCAAAGGGCAATAGCCGCCGGGCATGTTCTTTAGAAACCTGGGTGGTGGCAAAAAATCCCCTGTGGGCTACATAATAGTACGAACGGATCATTGAAGCCACATCACGCAGGGGCGACCGTTTCAACCGTCGTTCGCTGTAATCGCGGTAGGGGTTGCCGCCAAAATCATGAAGCGCCACATCCTTCCCGGTCAACAACACTTGTTGTAAATGAAGGTTGCCGTGAATGCGGATCTTGTAAGCATCCAGTTTTTTGGCGTAGATCTTTTTCAGTTCGTTCAGTATTTCGTCCTTCCGCCCCCGTAGATCTTCCAATTCTTTTTGGACGGGCTCGGGAAGACGGGAGAGGTTTCGATCCAGGCTTTGATAGGTTTCTCTAACCAGCGATTGCATGGACGAAAACAGGGAGCGCTGGTAGTGCAGCGAAAACTCTTCTGCTACAAAATCCACATTGCTGCTGTCGGAAGCCAGCGCCCGGTGCAATTGGGCGATACGGGTGCCCAGCAACCGGCAGAGTTCTGCTGCGGGGCCTCCCAGCAAGGCCTGGAGCTCCTGTGGCAAATGATCATAAGAAACCGGACTGGTTAGCAAACTCTCTGGCTCCTCCATATGGTAAACTGCCGGGCCTCTGGCCAGGATCCGCTCAATGTAGTTGTTTAAGCGTTCGAGCATATAGCTGCGGCCGTCCCCGTGGTTTTCTACCATCACCTGCATCATGCCCAGCACAATGGTGTTCCTTCCCAATTGCCATTCAATACTTCCCAAATACGCCGGCGTGTACGCAAACCGCACTTCTTCGGTCAGGTGTTTTGACAGCTCCACATCCGGATTGATTTCGCGGTCTACCTTTCTATAAATTTTCAAAAAGAAGGCATTGTCGTAGGTGATGGATGTGTTGTTTTGCTGGGCGCCGTGGATGCGGGGCTTGATGCCGCCCTGTTGCAGTAGGTGTTGTTTTAACGACTCATGCGCCATAAACTGCATCGTTGTTCTTGTCATGGGTACGGTGGCGTTATCGGCCAGGCGCTTAAACAGCCAGTGCTGCAGTTCGGGGGTGTAAAAAGCATCGCACAACAGGCCTTGTTC
>JAEVYV010000004.1 GCA_023392575.1 Bacteroidota bacterium
TGGAAAGAGGCGACAGCGGTGTTCGTTCCACCGCATCGGTGCAGGGCTCACTGGTAATGTACCCGATTTATGCTTACGGAAGCGAAGAACAAAAAAGAAAATATTTGCCCAAGCTGGCCAGCGGCGAATGGCTGGGTTGTTTTGGCCTGACAGAACCGGATCATGGAAGCAATCCAGCCGGTATGCTCACCAACATTAAAGATGCCGGTGATCATGTGGTGTTGAACGGAAGCAAGATGTGGATCTCCAATGCGCCTTTTGCGCAGGTCGCTGTGGTATGGGCAAAAGACGAGGCGGGTGACATAAGAGGCTTGGTGGTGGAAAGAGGCATGGAAGGATTTAGCACACCCACTACACACGGAAAATGGAGTTTGCGGGCATCGGCAACCGGTGAGTTAGTTTTTGACAACGTAAAAGTGCCCAAAGAAAATATTTTTCCAAATGTGAAAGGACTAAAAGGCCCGTTGGGTTGTTTAACCAAAGCCCGTTATGGCATTGCCTGGGGCGCTTTGGGGGCGGCAATGGATTGTTACGACACGGCGCTTCGCTACAGCAAGGAAAGAGTACAGTTTGACCGCCCGATTGGCGGGTTTCAGCTGCAGCAAAAAAAGTTGGCGGAGATGATCACCGAAATCACCAAAGCGCAGTTATTGGTGTGGCGCCTGGGAACCCTGATGAATGAAGGAAGGGCCACACCACAACAAGTGTCTATGGCCAAAAGAAACTCCTGCGAAATAGCCACCAACATTGCCCGGGACGCCCGGCAAATGCTGGGCGGCATGGGCATCACCGGCGAATACAGCATCATGCGCCACATGATGAACCTGGAAAGTGTGATCACCTACGAAGGCACCCATGACGTGCATTTGCTGATTACAGGAATGGACGTAACGGGATTCAATGCGTTTAAGTAAGGCCCCTGTCCCCCTAAAGGGGAGACGTAGGTGCTGGAATACCCGTCTTACGCAAGCAGTTCTTTGGATATAAAGTCTATGATGGTGTAGTCAGCAAAAGAATAACTATTGAACTTCTGTTGCGTCGCACACGTCAACTGTAACAATACGATCGGGTTGACTTCATCGTTATAAGTAACCAGGCGCAAAAACATTTGTCACCATTGTAAATTATTATCAACCTCCATATATGACCGACCATACAAAAGAAGACCGCTCCGCTCTAAGTCTCCCCTTTAGGGGGACAGGGGGAAAGATCTTCTTAGTCGGCTTTATGGGCAGCGGCAAATCACATTGGGGGCGGGAACTGAGCCAAAGGTTGTCGGTGCCTTTTTTTGACCTCGACAAGGTAATTGAAGAACAGGCCGGTCAGCCCATTTCCCAAATATTTGCCGAAAAAGGGGAGGAACACTTCCGGTTGCTGGAAAAAGAAGTTCTTTATTTTCTGACAGAAAGCCATGAAAATTTTATCATGGCTACGGGAGGCGGCACTCCCTGTTATTTCAATAATATTGATTATCTAAAAAAGAACGGAAGGGTGGTCTGGCTCAATAGTTCCATAGATTGTTTGTACCAGCGGCTGATCAAAGAAAAAGAACACCGGCCTTTGATCAGCAATATTTCCGACGACCAGTTGGAAGCCTTTATCCTAAAAAAGCTCTCCAGCCGGCAGGTCTTTTACCAGCAGGCTCATGTGATCATCAACGAGGATGAAACGGAAACCGAAAAATTGTTAAATCTTATCTTTCAGGAATAATACCATCATGCAAAAAATATTTTTGATCATAGGAACCATATTAGGCGGATTGTCCGTGGCCCTGGGTGCTTTTGGTGCCCACGGGCTGAAAAAAATTGTTTCTGCCGAAACCGTAGCTACCTACCAAACCGGCGTGCAGTACCAAATGTACCATGCCCTGGCGTTGATCCTTGTTGGCTTGCTTTCCGAAAAAATAGCCAGCGGCTTTATCAATTATGCGGGGCTTTTTTTCCTGGGTGGCATCGTTCTTTTTTCGGGTTCGTTATACCTCATTGTTTCGATGTATGCCATGAACAAAACGGTTCCAACCCCCATTGGCATCATTACACCCATTGGTGGATTGTTTTTTATTTTGGGCTGGGTTCTTTTGCTGATCGGGATTCTAAAAAAATAGTGTTTATTTTGGATTAATCAGGCTTGTGGCCTGCGTTTCATTGCTCATATTACTATCTTTGATGCTATGGCTAACAAGCTGAAGAAATCCACACCTAAAGCTGCTGCGGAAAAACCGGAGAAGAGTGAAAAAACAGAGAAGACGCCCAAGGCCATGCCGGCAAAATTCAAGGCCGACAAGGAAGAAAAGGTCGATCTGAAAAAGCTGGCCCGGGACGAGCGAACCTGGAAGATCATCGGTACTGTATCCCTGCTCATATCCATTTTTCTTTTTATTGCCTTTGTTTCCTACTTCTTCACCTGGAAGGAAGACCAGGATAAAGTCCTCAACAACGATTCAAGTTTCCTGATGGATGATGACACCCGGGTAGCAAATCTTTTGGGTAGGCTGGGCGCCTATATGTCTCATTTTTTTATTTACCGTGGATTTGGCATTGCCTCCATGCTCTTTTGTACGTTCTTTTTTGTCGTGGGTGTCAACCTGCTGGTCAACCGAAAAGTATTTTCTATCTGGCGTAACCTCAAATATGTCACCATTGGCCTGCTGATCGTTTCCGTAACGTTTTCTTTTCTTTTTTCCAGCGCCGCCTTTCCATTTGGCGGCCGGGTAGGGGATATGATCAGCAACTGGCTTTCCAATTTTCTGGGCAGCCTGGGAACGGCAGCCTTGCTGCTTGTTGTTGGTATCTCTTACCTCATTTGGCAGTTCAACCCAACCTTCGCCATTCCGGAAAGAAAAAGTAAGGTTACGCCGGCAGGCGAGGAACAGGAAGACGAAGAAGCGGAAGAAACTGCTCCTGCGTTCGATGCAAATGCTCCCAGCGTCAATGACCTGTATGCGGCAGAAACAAATAAAGCCATTGTTGAAAAAGGAAACAGCCTGAAGGGCGAGGGTGGCATGATCATCAATGCCAACGGCGATCTGGAAGAACCGGAGAACGACTTACAAATAATAGAGAAGGAAGAACCTGCAGAAGATGAATTGATCATAAACGAGCCGGTGGTGGAAAAGGAAATTGTTGACGATATTTTGCACAAACACGATGAACTGGAGGCAGAAGAAGTAGTACCGGAGGAACCCGAGCCGCCAAAGCCTGTGAAAAAAGAACCGGTTGATACTCTGGAGCTGGAAATTAAAACTGCGGAAGAAAAGCCGGCCGAAGAAGAAGGAGAGAAAGGCTACAGCGATCTGCCTCCTTACGAACCCACACTGGACCTGAGGGATTACAAGTATCCCAAAATTGATCTGCTGGAAACCCACGGCAGTGAAAAAATTGTTCAGGACCCCGCCGAACTGGAAGCCAACAAAAACCAGATCATCACCACCCTGAAGAATTACGATATCACCATTCAAAAGATCAGTGCAACGGTGGGCCCCACGGTCACCCTGTACGAGATTGTGCCCGCCGCGGGGGTTCGTATCTCCAGAATTAAAAACTTGGAAGACGATATTGCCCTGAGCCTTGCCGCCCTCTTCATCCGCATCATCGCCCCCATACCGGGCAAGGGCACCATTGGTATTGAAGTGCCCAATGTAAAGAAGACGGTAGTGAGCATGAAGACCTTATTGTCTTCCGAAAAATTTGCGCACAACAGCTTCAGTCTCCCCATTGCTGTGGGTAAAAAAATTGACAACGAAAACTTTATCGTCGATCTGGCTTCCATGCCGCACTTGCTTATGGCCGGGGCAACCGGGCAGGGTAAATCGGTAGGTCTGAACGCCGTTCTGGTTTCGCTTCTTTATAAAAAACACCCCTCGCAGCTAAAGTTTGTCCTGATCGACCCCAAGAAGGTGGAGCTAAGTGTGTACCGCCATATTGAAAAACATTTTCTGGCCAAGCTGCCCGGCGAGGAAGACGCCATTATTACCGATACCAAAAAAGTGATTCATACCCTGAATGCCCTTTGTATCGAAATGGACAACCGCTACGATCTTTTAAAGGAAGCAGGCACCCGAAACATCAAAGAATATAATGAGAAGTTTACCAAACGCCGGTTGAATCCCCAGAAAGGACACCAATACCTACCCTTTATTGTACTGGTGGTGGATGAATTTGCCGACCTTATCATGACGGCAGGAAAAGAAGTGGAAATGCCGATTGCCCGTTTGGCACAGTTGGCCCGTGCCGTGGGCATCCATCTGATCATTGCCACCCAAAGGCCTTCGGTGAACATCATCACCGGTACCATTAAGGCCAACTTCCCGGCCCGTATTGCTTTTAAGGTTTCCTCCAAGATTGACTCCCGAACCATTCTGGATGCCGGCGGAGCGGAGCAGTTGATTGGAAAAGGGGACATGCTGATTTCATACAACGGCGAAATTGTTCGTTTGCAATGCGCCTTTGTCGACACGCCGGAAGTGGAGCGGATCGTGGAGTTCATTTCGGACCAGCTGGGCTATCCCCAGGCCTTTATGCTTCCCGAGTATGTGGATGAAAAAGAACTGGAAGGAAAGGATTTTGATTCCGCCGATAAAGACCCGCTGTTTGAAGATGCCGCCCGGCTTATTGTTCAAAATCAGATCGGTTCTACCTCTCTTTTGCAGCGCCGTATGAAACTGGGCTACAACCGTGCCGGCCGTTTAATGGACCAGTTGGAAGCAGCAGGCGTGGTAGGCCCCAATCAAGGCAGCAAAGCCCGGGAAGTGTTGATCAAGACCGAAGCCGAATTACAGGATTATTTGGAAAACCTAAGCTAGTGTTAAGAAAAAATGGCTGTATTAAACACGGTATGTCAATTGCGTTCTAACTGCGTGTAAAAGGTATATTTGTTACACCCATTGTTTAAAAAAGTATCGATGAAAAAAATATTTACATTGCTGAGCCTGGTTGCTTTTGTCGTGGCAGGAGCTCAAACAGATAAGAATCCTACCAAAAACGATCCCGACGCCAAAAAGATATTGGATGCGGTAAGTGCCAAATTCAAAACCTATAAAGCCCCGCAGGCTACGTTTACCTACAAGGTAGAGAACGCCCAGGGAAAGGTGCTGTCTACCAAAACAGGGGTTGTCACCATGAAGGGAAACCGGTACAAGGTGGTGCTCGATGGAATGGAAATTTACTCGGATGGCAAAACCACCTGGAACTATGATAAAAGCACCAATGAAGTAACGGTTGACCAGGCCAACGCCAATGCCGGTGCCATGACGCCGCAAAAACTATTTACCAATTTTTACGACAAAGATTTTTACTACAAGCTCAATGGCACCAAACAGGAAGCCGGCAAAACCCTGCAGGAAATTGAGCTGACGCCAACGGATAAAACCCGGCCTTTTCATAAAGTATATGTATGGATTGACAAGGGTACCAACAACATTTACAGCGCCCGGTTTCTGGAAAAAACCGGTGGCCGCTACAGCTATACCATCAACTCTTTAAAAGGCAGTGCGGCGGTAAGCGACTCTTTCTTTACGTTTGATAAATCAAAGTACCCCGGAGTGGAAGTTGTTGACCTCCGGTAAAGATATTTTCTCTTAAAAAGGGAAACCGCCGTCTGGCGGTTTTTTTATGCCTTGTTTCTGCTCCACTTATTATTGGGTATCATTAGGACGCTAAAATTCCAGAGCAGCTATATACTGCCAAAAAGTGATTAGGCGGATAGAGGGTAAGTGAGATAGCCGCTGCATCTGTTTCGCGTCTGGCGCCTCACGATTTATCCTTGCCTGCGGTTGGCATGAATGCGAAAACGACCATTCACTACGGTCAAATAGCAGTTGATACATTATTCATCGTACCGATTTTTATTTGGCGGTAATTTCCCTGCCGAATAAAATTGCTAAAATCGTTACTTGTAAAGATGAAAAACTTGAGTGTGTTTATTGTAGCCGTATTTATTTTTTGTTCCTGCTCAAAAATAACAGGAGAGGGCCCCGTAGTAACTGAAACGCGAAATGTAGCAAACTTCACTGGAATTGACCTGCGTTGTTCTGCCAATGTATATTACAAGCAGGATGCCGCTTATAAAGTAGAAGTGAGTGCCCAGAAAAATATTTTGGATGTATTGATCACCGAAATATCCAATGGGAAACTGGTAGTGCGGTATAAAAATGGAGTCTCTGTAAAATCAAATCATAAAACTACCATTGTCGTTTCTTCGCCTGAAGCCAATAGCTTCCGCATCAGCGGTTCGGGAGATATAAAAACGACAGGCCCACTGACTCCCTCCAGCCTTAATCTTAACATCAGCGGCTCGGGTAATATTTTATTAACCGAACTGACAACCGCTTTTATTGATGCCAATATTAGCGGCAGCGGCAGCATTGGAGCATCGGGTGGCACAGTTGCCGAGGAAACATTAAATATCAGCGGCAGCGGGAATATTGATCTTTCCAATGTTGCGGCTCTCAAAGCCAATACAATTACAAGCGGCTCAGGCGAAACAAAAGTAAATGTTTCTGAAAGGCTTACGGTTACTATATCCGGAAGCGGCTCCGTGTATTATAAAGGCAACCCGGTGATCAATGTAAATATTTCAGGTTCGGGCAAGGTGCTGCACCTGTAAATGCGTAAGCAATCCTATTGGGATTGAGATAAGAACAGGCGCTTTTACACAGAATCATGACAATGCATCAACGGCCTTTCCTCAAGCCCCCTCAAACAATTTGGCTACGGCAAATGCCGCACCGGCCGCCACCGCTCCAATCATCATGATCCGAACGGCGCCCCACCAGGGATTGATGCCGGTAATCTTGCTTTTGAACCACCCAAATACAAACAGACAGAGGAGCGTAACCACAACAGAATATTGCAGGGCGGCAATCGGATCAGTAAAAAAGAAATATGGCGACAGGGGCACCAATCCCCCCACCACATAGGAGGCTCCAATATTAAACGCAGATTTTTGTGCTCTTTTGGGGTCCGGTTTGTCCAAGCCCAGTTCGTATTTCATCATGAACTGAACCCACTTGTCTTTGTTTTGTGCAATTTCTTCCGTTGCTTTTTCCTGCAGTTCTTCACTCAATCCAATACCGGCAAAAAACTCTCTGGTTTCCTCAATTTCCCGGTGGCGCAAATGATCCACTTCATAATATTCTCTCTTTAATTCGCTTTCGTAGTGATCCTGTTCGGTCTTACCGGCCAAATAACCGCCCAGGCCCATGGCAATGGAACCAGCCGCGATTTCGGCAATGCCGGCTATAACGATGATGTGCGTAGAGTCTACGGCACTGCTCAAACCGGCGGCCAAAGCAAAGGGAACCGTGAGCCCATCGCTCATGCCAATAACAATGTCCCTGATAAAATCGCTGCTTTGCAAATGCTCTTCCTGATGGTGCAAATGAGTGTCCATGACGAATGCCGGTTTGTGTTATCGGAAGAAGGATGCCGTGCTTACACCTGGTCTAATATCCTTAAACTTTTTTGAATAAGGCCTACGCATTCATCCATTTGTTCTTTGGTAATGACCAAAGGCGGCGCCAGACGGATCTTGTCGCCGTGGGTGGGTTTGGCCAGCAAACCGTTTTGTTTCAGTTCAAGACACAAAGCCCAGGCGGCCTCACTGTTTGGATGATCAATAACAATGGCATTCAGCAGCCCTTTCCCCCGGATGGTTTTTATATGGGGCGAATTCAGCTTAGCCAACTCCGTTCTAAAATAAGCCCCCCATTCTGCGGCCTTATCGGCCAGATTTTCTTCCCGCAAAACTTCTAAAGCCGCAATGGCCACTTTGCAGGCCAAGGGATTTCCACCATAGGTGGAGCCGTGTTCTCCGGGCCTGATGGTCAGCATGATGTCGTCGTTTGCCAAAACAGCGCTGACCGGCAGGGTGCCGCCACTCAAGGCCTTGCCCAGTATTAAAACATCGGGGTGCACCCCTTCGTGATCGCAGGCCAGCATTTTCCCGGTACGGGCCAGGCCTGTTTGAATTTCATCGGCCATAAAAAGCACATGGGCCTCCCTGCACAATTGATAAGCCCTCCGCAGATAGCCTTCATCCGGCACCACCACACCGGCTTCTCCCTGTATGGGCTCAACCAAAAATCCCGCCACCGTTTTGTCCTGCAAAGCCTGTTGCAGCGCATCCAGGTCGTTGTAGGGAATGACAATGAATCCGGGCATGTAGGGACCAAAATTGTTTTTGGCATCCGGATCGGTACTAAAGGAAATAACACCGGAAGTGCGGCCGTGAAAATTGTTTGCACAAACAATGATTTTGGCTTGCTGATCCGGAATCCCCTTTACCAGATAGCCCCAGTGCCGGGCCAGCTTTATAGCGGTTTCCACGGCCTCCACCCCGGTATTCATGGGAAGCACCTTGTCGTAACCAAACAGGCCGGTAATGTATTGGGCATACTTGCCCAAAAGATCGCTGTGAAACGCACGGCTGGTAAGGGTAAGGCGCTGGGCCTGTTCGATTAGGGCCTGAATGATTTTTGGGTGACAATGGCCCTGGTTGACGGCCGAATAACCGCTTAAAAAATCATAATACCGTTTGCCTTCAACATCCCAAAGAAAGACGCCTTCGCCCTTGGTCAGTACCACCGGAAGGGGATGGTAGTTGTGGGCGCCGAATTTTTCTTCTCTTTCTAAATAATAGGCGGTATCAAGAATAACATCTGTAGCTGTTTGCATAAAATTGAATTGAAAAAATGATGGAAATAATAACGAAGCTGTTGCAAAAACAGTACGAACCTAATGGTTGAGAAGGTCCAGGT
>JAEVYV010000038.1 GCA_023392575.1 Bacteroidota bacterium
TCAAGATTCCCGTGAAATTTATTGGTGTGGGTGAAAAAATGGAAGACCTTTTGGTTTTCGATAAACACGAATTTGTGGATAGTTTGTTTAGCCTGGGTAAATAGTCAGGCTTTTTGCTTGGGCAGCAAAAACAAAATTCCCAGGCCAACAACCGTTGCGGTTAAGGAAGCCAGCAGAACCGCCACCTTGGAAAACTGCACCATTGCCACATCGGAAAAAGCAAGGTTTGAAATAAAAATAGACATGGTGAAGCCAATTCCCGCCAATACACCGGCACCGGTCAGATGTTTCCAGTTTGCATTCTGAGGAAGAACCGCTGCTTTGGTCTTCACCAGTATCCAGCAAAACAGCAATATCCCGATTGGTTTGCCCAGCACCAATCCCAAAATAATCCCAAGGCTGTTTCCAGACCCCATTTCCGAAATCCAGCCTTCCGAAAGAAGAATGCCGGTATTCGCCAGGGCAAAGATGGGAAGTATGATAAAGGCTACCGGTTTATGCAGAACATGCTGCAAAAGATAAGAAGGATTGGTAGCATCGTTTTTACTGAAGGGAACGGCAATAGCCAATAAAACCCCCGTAATGGTAGCATGCACGCCGGATTGCAGCATGCAATACCACATGATAACTCCGGGAATCAAATAAAAAATCAGGCGTTTTACGCCCAGCTTATTTAAAACCATTAACAAGGCAAATATGCCTAAAGCGGCTCCCAGAAAGCCCCAGGAAAGGCCGCTGTTGTAGAAGAGTGCAATTACAAGAATCGCCCCCAGATCATCAATAATAGCCAGAGCTGTTAAAAATATTTTCAGGGAGAAAGGCACCCTGTTGCCGGCCAATGCCATCATGCCCAGGGCAAACGCAATATCGGTTGCCATCGGAATGCCAAAGCCGGAGGTGTTTCCCGAATTCCAGTTGACCAAGAGATAAATACCGGCGGGCACCAGCATGCCACCCACGGCAGCGCCAATGGGCAGGATGGCGTTTTTGAAACTCGTCAATTCTCCTTTGTATAACTCCCTTTCAATTTCCAATCCCACCAGCAGAAAGAAAATAGTCATTAATCCATCATTGATCCAATGCTCCACCGAATAATCCAGGTTCACAGAAGCAAAGGAAAGATCCAGTTTTGAATGCCAGAAATGGCTGTATGCTTCCCCATAACTACCATTGGCAATGACTAAAGAAATGATGGTGCAGGCTAATAATATAAGACCCCCAACTTTTTCACTATTAAAAAAATCCCGGAACAATTTTGTAATGATCATAATGCCTTTTTGATATAGCCGGGGTAAAGTTATTGGCTATATTCAGAGCAGAAATAAAATAATCGACAAAGATTTCGGGCATCACCTCACCTTTAAATTCAACAATTGAATTCAGAGAAATTACAACCGGCTCTTGTAAATGGAGAATTCATGTAACGGATCTTGGATTGAAATCAACTCATCCTTAGTTTTGCCCTTCAAAATTTAAACTCTTAACAGCTTATGTTGAAGAAACTACTATCAATCTCGTTGTGCCTGGCTTTATTACAATTTGGATTTACCCAGCAGGCACAGGCCCAGAAAACTTCTACCGGAACCTATTACAACAACGCCGTTGGTATTCGTCTGGATTTTGGCAGTGGCGGCAGTGAGTTCGGTTTTTCCGGAAAGCACTTTTTTACACAGAACCATGCAGGAGAAGCCCAATTGCTTTTTGGCAGCAGCGTTACCTACCTGGGCTTAGAGTACCAGTATCATGCCCCATTAAAAATGCACAAGGACTGCAATGGTATGCCGGTGTGGGTCCGATGTTTGCTTTTTATTCCGGCGGTTCGGATATCTTCCTCCGGCCGATAGGCGGTCTTGATTACAAACTGGACAATGCCCCGATTAACTTTTCTTTTGACTGGCGTCCTACGCTCCGGCTGACGCATACGGAATGGGGTAACAAGTTTGAAGGTGGCCGGTTTGGATTGGCGGCCCGTTACACTTTCTAAGGAATCTATCTTATTGCATACAAGCCCTGCCTTTTGGCGGGGCTTTTTATTGTTATGTAAAAATTAAACCACCCAGATTTTGCCCGAACATGAATCTGTACCTTTGCGCCTCGCATGAAAGCAAAGACTCTTAAAAAAGACAAGGTTAACATCATTACACTTGGTTGCAGTAAGAACATGGTAGATAGCGAGGTTCTGAGTGGGCAGCTCAAGGCCAACGATATTGATGTGGTGCACGAAAGTGGCAAAAAAGACCACAATATTGTTATTGTCAATACCTGTGGTTTTATAGACAAGGCCAAGGAGGAAAGTGTTAATACCATTCTTGACCAGGTGAACCTAAAGCAAAAAGGTAAACTGGATAAAGTATATGTTACGGGTTGTTTAAGCCAGCGTTACCGCGAGGATCTGGAGCAAAGCATTCCGGAGGTGGATGCCTGGTTTGGCACCATGGAATTGCCGCTCATCTTAAAAAAATTTGAAGCCGATTATAAAAGTGAATTGTTAGGCGAACGCCTGCTGGCTACCCCGCAGCACTATGCCTATTTGAAAATTTCGGAAGGATGCAACCGCACCTGTGCCTTTTGTGCGATTCCCCTGATGCGGGGCCAGCATGTGAGCCGTTCCATTGATGATTTGGTAAAGGAAGCGGAAAGTTTGGCCCGGCGTGGTGTAAAAGAGATCATGCTGATTGCACAAGAGCTGACGTACTATGGATTGGACCTGTATAAAAAACGAATGTTGTCCGATCTTTTAAAGAGATTAAGCGATGTTCCGGGCATTGAATGGATCCGCTTGCATTATGCCTATCCGCATAAATTTCCTTTGGACATTTTGGAGGTGATGCGGGAACGGGAAAACATTTGCAATTACCTGGATATGCCCCTGCAGCATGCGGCCGATAATATGCTCAAAGCCATGCGCCGTCAAATTACCAGAGCCGAAATGGAAGACCTCGTTCAGCAGGTTCGGGAAAGGGTTCCCGGTATTTGTTTGCGTACTACGTTGATTACAGGTTTCCCGGGTGAAACGCTGGATGATGTGGAAGAGTTGAAAGGCTTTTTGGAACGGCAGCGGTTCGACCGGGTGGGTATTTTCACCTATTCGCATGAAGAAAACACTTCGGCCCATGACCTGGCGGATGATGTGCCGGCAGAAGAAAAACAAAGAAGAGCCGAAGACATCATGGCGGTACAACAGGAGATCAGCTATGAAAAAAACCAGGAAAAAGTAGGACAAACCTTTAAAGTATTGGTGGATAAAAAAGAAGCCGGCCGTTATTTGGGGCGTACGGAGTTTGATAGTGTGGAGGTCGATAATGAAGTGGTTATTGCAGCTGATAAAAAGCTACCCATCGGGGAGTTTGTAAACGTAAAAATTACAAAGGCTTACGATTACGATCTGGAAGGAATTGTGGTTTAAAAAAGAAGCCCTTTCAAACGAAAGGGCTTCTTTTTATTTAGATGCCGTGGCTGGCATATTGGTATTCCATATATCGCGGTATATTTTCCATTGTCCGTTTTCCTGTTTCCATACCACTACGTATTTGCCTTTGTCCAGCGTTTTATTGTTGTCGCCAAACATTTCATAGGTACCTGTTTCAGCTAGCAGATCGGCATTTCCCTGCAAATCGTTTGTGGTAAGTTTGGCGTCTTTAATGCCCATGCGAAACACACTGCCCCACATGCCCAGGATGTCGTTGCCCTTGATGGGTTCGCTGTTGGCAGGCATGGCCACCGCATCGCTTGTATAAAGCGAAGCCAGCGTAGCCGAATCAGCTTTTCTTACCGCTTCTTCAAATTTTTGATTGGCATCGGCAACGGTTTTCCGGGCAGCATTCATATCAAAGCTTTGCACGGTGCTGTCGGCGTGGTTTTCTGAAGAAGAAGCTACTTTGCCTGAATCGTTAGTACAGGAGACGAAAAGAAGAACACCCGCTGCAAGCAGGTTAAGAGTTTTATTCATAAAAAATAATTTGTATATAATATAAGGATTTTAAAGAAAAGGAGCAGTGCTTTTTTACCTGCTTTTGAACAATTAATAAAAGAGGGCCGAAGCCCTCCCATTTTAATCGTCGTTATCTTCTTTTTTGTTTTTTATGTCCGGCTTTGGATTTATGAGGCTGTCTGCATGATTCATCACTTGCCCTGTACTAGTTTCCTCATTTTCTTGCCTGGCATTTTCATTGCCGCCCTGTGCAACAAAGCCATTGCGGATCTCCGTATGCCGGATTTGGCCGCCAAGATGTGCGGTTTGGGCCATGACCGCTGCTGAACCCAAAGCAAAAAACAGAACGGTCAGTTTGATGAGCTTTGCTAACCCCGGCAACCGGCTTACTACCAAGCCTGCCAGGGATACAATGGCGCTGATGGAGATATTCACCAGTGCAACACCGGCTGTTTTTTCGTGCCGCTCAATTAAGTTCTCCGATACTCCCGGCAAATGTTCCACTATTTCTTCAGCGCTTTCACCGGTGAAATAAACAGGAATAGTGAATAATCCTGCCATCAAAAAAATATGGAAAGCTGTTTTTGTAAGCGTTTCGTTCTTTTTAAAAAAAGAAACAATCAATATGACCAAACCAATAAAGGACAGAATAACAGGCACATGCGTTAGTGCCAAATGAATTTGTGAAGCGTTCATAACACTGTGTTTTAAAGTGAAAAATAAATGAGGCTAAAAGAAATTACACAGTGCGTGGCGGATGGAAAATGCCAAATGCCCATTGGGAAGGAAGAATGGAAACCTGCACGGGGACAGCTATTTCAGGTTTTTGAGAAACCGGTTTTCGGAGCTCTATTTTGTGAATGGAAAAATCGGCAACAATAGAAGAGGTGCCAATCATGCTTTTGAATGGCAATTGCATGTCGTCCTTTTTGTCCTCATCTTCATGGTCACCCACATAGTGCTCTGCCAGAAAATCTAAAAGGGTGGTGGGTTCTTTCTTTTGATGCGTATAGAAATGGCTTACCAGAACCGGTAATTTCAAAAACTGTCCCAGTTCCGAATTGGCGGAAGCAAAGCTGAAAAGAAAAAATATGGCAATCAGTTTTCGCATCGTTCCTAGGAAAGAGGGATAAAACAAGTTTCCGGTTGCATCGTTCCAATTTTTGAAATGGATCTTGAGCGAATCGGCTTTTAAAAGGTCATCCGTTTCACCAACCGATGATTCTTTCTTTTAAATAAAGATGATTGACCGAAATTTAGGCTGTGAGTACTTTCAGCGAATTATATAAAACCATCCGGATCAAAGAGATAAAGGAAGAAATAAAAGGATTTAAACTCTTTGTGTTTAAAGATGGGCACAACATTACCTATCAATCCGGCCAGTATTTAACCCTGGTTACCATGCACAACAAGCAGGAGGTACGCAGGTCTTATTCCATTACTTCAGCACCGATTTTGAAGGAACCCTTAAGCATTGGGGTAAAAAGAATAGAAAATGGAATTTTTTCACGCCTGCTGATCGACCATGCCCAAGTTGGTGATGAACTGGTTACGATTGGCTCGGGAGGTTTTTTTACCCTGCCCGAAAATATTCGAGATTACCAGCAACTATTCTTTTTTGCGGCCGGTAGCGGCATTACCCCCATCTATTCTTTGTTAAAAACAGCTTTGCATGAACACCCGCATTTGTCGGTTGTTTTGATTTATAGTAATGCATCGCTGCACAAAACAGCTTTTTTTCAGGAGCTGATGCAATTGAAGGAAGATTTCGGGAACCGTTTTCACCCGGAGTTTTTGTTCAGCAATGCCGCTAACTTAAGCAAAGCCCGCCTGCACCGCGATTTGTTGTTTCAATTGATCAAAACCCTGGCGGCTCCGGGTTGGGCTCAAATCCTGCACTATATCTGCGGCCCTCAATCGTATATGCGGATGTGCACCTACACATTGCAGGAGATGGGCATGCCCCACGAAAACATTCGAAAGGAAAATTTTATTATAGAAACGGTCCGGCATGCCTCCGTAGCACCGCCGGATAAGGCTGAGCACCGTGTGCAAATAGTGCTGCCCCACAAAATGTATGAGATTGCTGTGCAGTACCCCGACACCATTTTAAGTGCAGCCAAAAAACAGGGCATTAGTTTGCCTTATAGCTGCGAAGCGGGACGCTGCGGTAATTGTGTGGCCCGTTGCACAAAAGGAACCGTCTGGCATTCGTACAACGAAGTGCTGACGGATAAAGAACTAAATAAGGGCTTGATACTTACCTGTGTGGCGTATCCCATTGGGGGCGACGTGCGGTTGGAGATTGGATAAATGTTGTGAATTGCTCTGTGCCAGGGTTGTCGTCTTCGCAAACGGGGCTTAAGAAGACGGAGACAACAGCAGCACTGTATAATTGAATGTTGAACCGGCACCGTTCTTTTTCCACCCGGCCCCTATAAGCCGCAGAGGCTTTGTAGCCAGGAAACTCCACCGTAATGAGTTTGATGGCGTTGCGCACAAGGTTATCGTTCTCATCGCAGACGGCTGTAGCCGCCCAGCCGCCCAGAGAAACGCCGTGGCCACGGTCCTGGGGCAGGACCGATCCGTGCAGGTTTCGTTTTTGCCAGTCCCCGGCAGTTGCAGGCGAAGGATCGTTGTGGTAAAGCGCCGTTGGGCTTGTTGGCAACTGATTGCCCGGCACCCATCCGCCGTTGTCGCAAATATAATTGGCCATGGAGAGGGCCAGAAGGCTATCTGTTTCAAACCCCAGCGCCCGTCCTTTGCAATCGGTGCGGGGATCGGCATAAATGCCGGCCTTTGCCACATCTCTGATCGCATGCAGGTTTGCTATACGACAGGGCTTATATTCCTGTATCAGTTGGAGTAAATACTGATTTTCTTTTTCGATCATTCTTCCATTGTAATCAAACGGCGCTGCTTCGCTGAACTCCTTTCCCAGCTCCGGCATTTGCCGGTTGGGATCGGCGCTGCTTCCTGTGGTGTACCGGCCGGCATTGACGGCTTTTTTCGTACCCCGGTTTATTTGCGCTGCAGCGGCATTGTCGGGAAACAGGCTGGGAATGATCAGTACATCATAATAAGAGCGACTTCCGTTTGCCAGGCGTTGAACAATGTTCATGGCCAGTTCAATAGAAGACAGCTCTGAGCCATGCATGCCACCAATGATCAAGGCTCTTTTGTTGCTGGTGCCCGGAAAATAATAAACTTCCACCGGCCTGTTTTGCCGGGTAAAGCCTAAAACCGCTTTTGCTCTTTGCTTGTTTTTCAGGCAGTCTTCCAGTGCAGCGTACGACCGCTCTGTCCGTATCGTTTCTGTAGCTTTTTCAAAAAAAAGAGCAGGAATATCTTTTGTTGCAGCATAATAAGCAATGTCATTTTCAAATGATTGTGCCTGGGTTTTCCATGAGCACAGGCACCCGATCAGGGCAATGGCCAAAGAATGTTGCTTCATGGTCTTCGTTAGTTTTGGTTATGGTTTGGGTAATGGAAGTTACAGTTTTACAAATTCTACCCGTCTGTTTTGGGCCCGGCCTTCTTTGGTTTTGTTATCGCCCACGGGTTTGGTTTCGCCTTTCCCTTCCGTTTCCATTCTTGCTGCGTCAATGGAAAATTCTTTCTCCAGGTATTCCTTTACCGCGGCGGCTCTTTGCCTCGACAATTCCATGTTGGCGGCGTCATCGCCATCACTGCTGGTGTGGCCAATGATCTTTACTTTAACCGAGGTGTTTTCCTTTAGTGTGGTGCCTATTTCTTTTAACACACCGGCCGATTCGCTTTTGATGACGGCGCTGGCATTATCAAACAAAATTCCTGTTGTGCTGAACTTTCCTTCTTCAATTAGTTTATGTCTTGTATCCGGTTTGCCCGTAGCTACTTTTATGTTGCTGATGTAAAACGACAGCATATCATCTTTATAATTGGAAGAAGAAACTTTAAAGAATAACTGGTTGTACGGATGGTCCACAGGCACGGCCATGGGAATGTCGAATTTCTTTTCTCCATTGAACCAGATGCGCAGGCGTTTTTCCTGCACCTGCAGGGAAACATGGGCTACTTTGCTGTAAAGCTTTTCCAGAGCGGCAAGGTTTTGATTTTCGGAACGGAAATAGTCTTTGCCGTCATAAGAACTTTCTACCAATGTACGAGTGTTGCCGCCTTCGCCCAAATGCAGGTTGGCCTGCACGGCGGCATATTTTTCAAAATTTTTAAGAAAGGCATTGTCGTTGGTGGGTTCCGCTTCTGTTGACAGGAAGCCGAATATAAATTCAGGATAGAGCCAGCCGTTTGGTTTCATTTGCAGGATCATGTCAAACTCAATCGTAAAGTTTTTAGTGAAGGAATCTTTGTTGGCGGTGAGGTACAGGGCATTTTGGTAAAGGCGCAGCCATTTGCCCGCAAACGAGTTGAGGGTAACCACTTCCGCTTTCCCATTGGTGTTCCAGTTGAGGGGCAATTCGCCAACGGCATCCTGTGAAAAGTCTTCTGTGTAAATGATTTTTTCTCCGGGCACAAAATCATATTTTGAATAGCTGACCAGCGACTCTGTTGCTGCGGGTGGGGTTGCGGCGGCCTTCTCTTCGGGGCTTGTTTGGGACGGGCCAGCGGCAGCGGTGGAATTCTTTCCTTCGGCCTTATCCAGTTCCCGGTCCATGGCTCTGTCTATTTTATTGTCTATCCGTTGTTCCACCTTGCTTTTTGCTTTATTGAGCAATCCGCTGAACTGTGCCTGACACAAAAAGGGAAGGAGAATGATAACTGCGGCGATAAATTTTTTCATGATACCAACATTGATGAACGAATGTAGTTTTGGCACCGGGGTCGAACAATAAATCAATGAATGAACTGCCAAAAGCAGCGAAGGAACTGCAATAAGGTTCGCTGCTGCCCGCGGGAAAGAGTAGCTCATACACTGATTTGACCACCGGTAAAATAATTTTCGGGCGTCTTCCGCAGGCTCATTTCTTTGCGGGAAGCGAACGCTTATTTGTAATTAAAAAAACTTTTATGGAACAAGTTTTCCAACGCCTTTGTGTTTTTGTTTTTTTGCTGGCCTCCCTTGCCGGGCACAGCCAAAATGTTTATCAGTATTCGGTTGATCTGAATAAGCTGGAAAATGACGGATTGAATGTGGAATTGCAAACGCCGGAACTAAAGCAAAACACCGCGGTTTTTTCCATCCCCAAAATCATTCCAGGCACCTATGTCATTGCCGATTACGGTAAATTCATCAGCAATGTAAAGGCTTTTGATAATGCCGGTAAAACATTGGCGGTGGCAAGATTGAACGACAACCAGTGGAAGATCAGTAATGCCACCCGTCTGAAAAAAATTACCTACCGGGTGGATGACATTTACGATACCGAACTCAAGCACAACATCTACCCAATGGCTGCCACCAATTTCGAGGAAGGCAAGAATATTGTTTTAAACATGCCGGGTGTTTTTGGGTTTATTGACGGACTGCGGAACATTCCGTTTCGGGTGCAGTTGCAAAAGCCGGCGGCATTTTATGCGTCTACTTCGTTAAAGCCGGTATCGGCAACGGCCACCACCGATGTTTTTGAAGCGCCAAACGTGGATGCTTTGTATGATTACCCCATTATGTATTCGGTGCCCGATACCGCTTCGGTACAGGTGGCCAATTGCAATGTGCTGGTGTCGGTGTATTCGCCCAACAAGCAAATTCAGGCAAAGGAAGTGGCAGAGTGGATGGGTAGTTTGCTCGATGCGGCCCGCCGTTATCTGGGTGGCAAGTTGCCTGCGGACAAATATGCGTTTATCTATTATTTCAGGGATCCAAAGATCAAGCATTCGTTTCCTGCGGGTTTGGGCGGCGCCCTGGAGCACACTACGTCTTCTTTTTATTATCTGATGGAAGCCCCCGCCGAGAAACTAAAGGAAGGCATCATCGACATGTCGTCGCATGAATTTTTTCATATTGTTACCCCCTTAACGATTGCCTCCAGGGAAGTAAAAGAGTTCAACTTTAACAAGGCTGTAATGTCGAAGCATCTTTGGTTGTACGAAGGCGTTACCGAGTACACGGCACATCATGTGCAGGTGAAATACGGCCTGAATACCGTGAGGGAATTTTTGAATAAATTATCTGATAAAATCACCATTTCCCGAACCCATTACAACGATTCACTGCCTTTTACGGAGCTAAGCGTTCACAGTACCGACAAATGGGCGCCACAGTATGGAAATGTTTATGAGAAGGGCGCTTTGATTGCTGCCTGCCTGGACATTTACCTGCTGCATCTTTCCAACGGCGCTTATGGCTTGCGCAACCTGACCTATGATTTGGGGGTGCGGTTTGGCAAATACCGTTATTTCAACGACGAGGAACTGTTTGATAACATTGCGGAACTGACCTATCCTGAAGTGAAAGAATTCCTTCAAAAATATGTAGCCGGTTCAACCCCTATTCCGTACGAATATTATTTCGGGCTGGCAGGCATCCGGTTTGTGGCAAAGGAAGAACGGCAGGTCCTTTCTTTTGGCAACATAGGCATGGATGTGAATGACAAAGGCATAGTGGCGGTGACGCTCCCTTTTAGACCCAACGAGTTTGGAAAAAAATTGGGGTACCAGGCAGGCGATGAAATTTATGCGTTTAATGGATTGGCCGTTACGCCGCAAAATCTGAATCAGGTGATTGGTCAGGTAAAAGATGGCATGAAGGAAGGCAATGTTTTCACGGTAAAGGTCGGCCGCAAAAACAACAGCAACGCAGTGGATACCCTCACCTTAAGCGCCACTGTATTTAAAGTGACCATGGTGGATATGAACAAGCTTGATCCCATGCCGGATGCCACCGCTAAACAAAAGCTGGTGCAAAAGGCCTGGCTGACGGCAGCCAGCAACGATGAGGCCAGGGAAACGCTGCTGGCTAATCCTGCAGATGTGGCAAGCATTGAGGCCCTCATCAAAGCAACGTATGAGGTGATCTCCGGTCCTGCAGGCCAGCGCAACTGGAATCGTTTCTACAGCCTGTTTCTTCCCGATGCGCAAATGGGAAGCATGGCCCCCGCAGCCGAAGGACAATCTGTTTTTCGGGCCATCACTCCGCAGGGTTATCAAAAATCAAGCGGGCCTTTTTTTATGAAAAACGGGTTTTACGAAGAGGAACTGAAAAAAAATGTAAGGCAATTTGGGAACATAGCTTCGGTGGAGTCTTCTTACCAATTCCGGTTTTCGCCCCAGGGAAAAATAGAGCAAAGGGGTGTGAACTATTTTACACTGGTAAAATCAAACGGCCGGTGGTGGATCT
>JAEVYV010000045.1 GCA_023392575.1 Bacteroidota bacterium
GGAATACGATTACAAAACCTATAAATACACCAAAACAAAAATTGGCAGCTACCAAACGGATAAGAATGGATTTATTGCTGTCGAAAAAAATAAAGACGACAGAGGATATGGCTATTTTCTGGATATAACCTATCAGGCCGACCGGCTGGCCTTGAACGAACAAATCTATAATTACTATTATTACGACAATCAAAACCAGCAAGAAGAAGATGAAGACGTAAAAAAGATTTTCTTCTTCACCGATCGGTCCATTTACCGGCCCGGTCAAACGGTTTATTTTAAAGGAATTGCCCTGGTAAAAACCAAAGAAGGCAATCAAATCGCAACCAGCCACACAACAAAAATATTTTTGGAAGATGCCAACAGCCAGGACATTGATTCGTTAACCGTAACCACCAATGAATTTGGTTCTTTCTCCGGCAAGTTTCAACTACCGCAAAACTTGCTGAACGGTGCGTTTCGGATTTACGACGATGAAGACGACAATGAATACCGGTTTTCAGTGGAAGAATACAAGCGTCCCAAATTTTATGTGGACTTTGAAAAAGTAAAAAACACTTACAAAGCAGGCGACACGGTAACCGTTACCGGCTTTGCCAAAGCCTATGCCGGCAACAATATTGATGGCGCAAAAGTTTCGTACCGGGTGGTTCGCCAGCCGCGTTTTATCTATCCCTGGCTTACCTGGAAATGGTGGTTGCCGCCTTCGCAGCCTATGGAAATTGCTCACGGAGAGAGCACTATAGACAAAGACGGCCCGTTCATTATTCGGTTCACTGCCATTCCCGATAAAAAGATTGACAAAAAACTGGAACCTGTTTTTGATTACAAAATTTATGCGGATGTTACCGACATCAACGGGGAAACAAGAAGCAGGGAAAACACCATTACCGCTGGTTATAAATCTTTATTGCTTCGTGTTGGTTTGGCCGAAAGAATGCCGGTTGATTCGCTGAAAAACATTTCCATTCGCACCGAAAACATGAATGGAGAATACCAGCCTTCTACCGTAACGGTTTCATTTACCCAACTCATTCCGGAGAACCGTTTGATCCGTAAACGCTACTGGCAGCAACCCGACCAGTTTGTAATGAACAAAGAAGAATTCCTCTCCTACTTTCCGCACGATGAGTACAGAAACGAAACGGATTATAAAACATGGGTCAAGGGAGAAGTGGTATTTCAAAAAACAGACAGCACAAGCGTGAATGGTCAGTGGTCAATAGTGAATAGTCTTTCAGCCGGCTATTATGAAGTAAGCATTATCACAAAAGACAAAGACGGCCAGGAAGTAAAAGATGTGCAATACATAGAGCTATTTGACACCAAAGCAAACGGCTTTGCCAAACCCGAATACTTGTGGACAAAGGGTGCGGGCAAAGCGATTGAGCCGGGGGAAACAACGAATGTGCAGGTTGGCTCCTCCGCTCAAAATGTTTTTGTGATTAGGCAAACAGATAAAAGAGATAAATCAGAGACATTTGATTTTACTACACTTAACAACGGGAAAAAAACCTGGAGTTTTTCCGCTACCGAAAAAGACCGGGGTGGCTATGGCGTGAACTTCTTTTTTGTAAAAGACAACCGTTTTTATCAATTCGGTGATATCATTCAAGTTCCCTGGACCAATAAAGAACTGCATATTGAATACGCCACCTTCCGCGATAAAACCCTGCCGGGCAGCGAAGAAAAATGGAAAGTAAAAATTACGGGGTACAAAAATGAAAAACTAGCTGCTGAAATGCTGGCCAGTATGTACGATGCCTCGCTGGATCAATTCAAACCACATGAGTGGAACAAGCCCGGAATATGGCCGGTGTATGCAAGATTGTTTGCGTGGAGTGGAAGCCAGAATTTTAATGCGATACAGTCACAAGAGAAATGGATTTATAACAACCCGGTCATTAACACAAAACAATATGACCAACTGATTCAACCGACAGGATATATAGGTCGACTTAAAACAGAGTATTTAAGAGATTTATCACAAAGGTCAAATGCCTTATCAGACTCAATAGCTGCTGCCACTCCGTTAAACGAAAAACTTGATGAAGTTGTAGTTTCTGGGTATGTTGCACAAAGAAAAAGATCAATGACTGGGTCAGTCACTGTTGTGACTAAAAATGGCAGCTCTGAATTAGCAACCCCTGATGAAAAAATTAGTACGGATCACCCACCTATTCAGCCCCGTAAAAATTTCAACGAAACCGCCTTCTTCTTCCCGGATCTCAGAACCGATGAAAACGGCGCCATTGAATTTTCTTTTACGGTACCCGAAGCTTTAACCAAATGGAAACTGCAAACCCTGGCGCATACAAAAAGCCTGGCCTTTGGTATTTCCCAAAAGGAGTTGGTCACGCAAAAAGATCTGATGGTACAGCCCAATGCACCCCGCTTTTTGCGCCAGGGCGACCGCATGGAATTCACAGCAAAAATTGTCAACCTTTCGGAAAAAGAATTCACCGGCCAGGCCCAATTGCAGTTAATGGATGCTACCACCAATCAATCCGTTGATGGCTGGTTCCTGAATACCTTTCCCAATCAGTATTTTACTGTTGCCGCCGGTCAAAGCGAAGTGGTGAAGTTCCCGGTACAGGTGCCTTTTCAATTCAACAACGCATTGGTATGGCGAGTGGTTGCGAGAGCTGACAACTTCAGTGATGGGGAAGAAAACACGATACCGGTTCTAACCAACAAAGTATTGGTTACCGAAACCATGCCCCTGCCTATGAAAGGCAGCGGAACAAAAACCTTCAGTTTTGATAAGCTATTAAAATCCGGCGAAAGTGAAACCTTACAGAATCGTTCTTTAACGGTTGAATACACATCCAACCCTGCGTGGTATGTAGTACAGGCCTTGCCCTTTTTAATGGAGTATCCTTACGAGTGCGCCGAGCAAACCTGGAACCGTTATTATGCCAACGCGTTGGCCAGTAAAATTGCGAACGCATCGCCCCGCATCAAACAGATTTTTGAGCAGTGGAAAAACACGGATTCGTCAGCCTTGTTGTCAAACCTGCAAAAAAATCCCGAATTAAAATCGGCTCTGTTAGAAGAAACACCCTGGGTGTTGCAGGCCAAAACCGAAGAGCAGCAAAAGAAAAATATTGCTTTGCTTTTCGACATGGCTCGCATGAGCAATGAGCTCAAAAGCAATTTGGAAAAATTAAAACAAATGCAAAGTCCCAATGGAGGTTTTGTGTGGTTCAAAGGCGGCCCGGATGATCGGCACATCACGCAGTATATCTTAACCGGCATGGGGCGTTTGAAAAATCTGGATGTGGATGTGGATGATTTGAAAACAGTCATTACTTCTGCCCTTTCTTATCTGGACAACAAGATCCAGGAAGATTATGAAAAACTGGTAAAGAGTAAGGCCGATCTGAAAAAACAACAATTGAGTTACCTGCAAATACAATACCTCTACATGCGCAGCTTTTTCCCTGAATATGCTGTTCCCAAAACGGCACAAACCGCCTACCATTACTACCGCCAACAGGCGCAAAGTTTTTGGGCAAAACAAAATCCTTTCATGCAGGGAATGATTGCTCTGGCGTTAAACAGGACCAACGACAAGCAAACACCCGCCGGCATTTTAAAATCACTGAAGGAAACATCGGTAGTGAATGAAGAAATGGGCAGGTACTGGCAGAACAACCGGATTGGCTACAGCTGGTTCTGGTGGTTTGCTCCCATTGAAACGCAATCGCTCCTGATTGAAGCCTTCAGTGAAATTGGAAACGACCACCAAACTGTGAACGACCTGAAAACATGGCTGGTCAAAAACAAACAAACCAACAACTGGCGCACCACCAAAGCCACCGCCGATGCCTGCTATGCCATGCTGTTGCGGGGAACGGACTGGCTAAGCAATAAGCTTTCGGTCCAGATTAAATTGGGTTCTTCCATCATTTCAAACAACACGGAGCAGACGGAAGTTGGAACCGGTTATTTCAAAAAAACAATGGAACTCAACGTCATCAAACCTGAGATGGGCAACATTGTAGTGAACGTGCAGCAGCCAGTTAATCAACCAACCAATCAACCATCCAACTTACCCTCCTGGGGTGCTGTTTACTGGCAATATTTTGAGGATATGGACAAGGTTACCTCTGCTTCCACTCCGCTGCAACTGAATAAAAAACTATTCCTTGAAAAAAATACGGACCGTGGCCCTGTACTGGCACCGGTTGATGAAGCCACAGAGCTGCAGGTTGGCGATAAAATTAAAGTCCGCATTGAACTGCGGGTAGACCGCGACATGGAATATGTGCACATGAAAGACATGCGGGCCTCTGCCCTAGAACCGGTAAACGTTTTAAGCGGCTACAAATGGCAGGGCGGTTTGGGTTATTATGAAAGCACCAAAGACGCCAGCACCAATTTCTTTTTTAATTACCTGCCCAAAGGCAGTTATGTATTTGAATATCCTTTGTTCGTAACGCATAGCGGCAATTTTAGCAATGGCGTTACCACCATTCAGTGCATGTATGCACCGGAGTTCAATGCCCACAGCGAAGGGGTGAGAATCCTGAGCTTGTCGAAGGACTGAGCCTATAACTTTTAATAAGAGTAGGTATTTTTAAATATAAATGTATGTAGTCTATATTCTCGAATGCAGCGACAAAAGCCATTACACGGGTCTTACCAAGGACCTTGATGAACGGCTATGGCAACACCAAACAGGATTTTTCCCTGAATGCTACACTTGTCAACGCAGACCAGTTGTTCTACGATGGCATGAGTATTTAGATACAGCGGAGGATGCAATGAGAAGAGAAAAACAAATAAAAGGCTGGTCAAGAAAAAAGAAAGAAGCGTTGATAGACGGAGCTATGGAAAAACTGAGGCAGCTTTCAAAATCAAAGGACGATGGAGAAAAGTAAATCTAACCCTTCAACAAACCCTTCGACAGGCTCAGGGCTTGATTACCTCATCGTCGGACAGGGCATTTGCGGCACCATGCTTTCCTGGTTTCTGCTCAAGGAAGGAAAAAGCTTTATGGTGATAGACGACAACAATGAACATTCGTCTTCCAAAATAGCAGCCGGTATCATCAACCCCATAACGGGCCGGCGCTATGTGACCACCTGGATGATCGGAGACATCATGCCCTTTGCCATGCAAACGTATAAGGAGATAGGCGCTTATTTCAATGATCATTTTATTTTTGAAAAAAGCATTATTGATTTTTTTCCCTCGCCCCAAATGCGCAATGCCTTTGTGGATCGTATAACAGAAGACGACACCTATCTGCACTCCTATCCCGATCAAAATCATTTCAACCAGTATTTCAATTATGATTTTGGTTGTGGGGAAATCAGTCCGGCATACACCGTGCATTTGCAATTGCTGCTGGCTTCGTGGCGAAAAAAATTAATCGATCTAAATGCCCTCATGGAAGAGGCATTTCATACAGAAGATGTAAGCCTTACAAGTGACGGCATAAACTACCGGGGCATTACCGCTGAAAAAATTATCTTCTGTGATGGTGTGGCTGCCACCAACAATCCCTGGTTCACGCTGCTTCCTTTTGCGCCCAACAAGGGCGAAGCATTGATCATTGAGTGCCCGGATCTCACCAACCAACATATTTTCAAAAAAGGAATGCTGTTGGCGCCGCTTCCAGCGGCAAACACTTATTGGGTTGGCTCTAATTATCAGTGGGAGTTTAAAGACGATCAACCGTCCGATCAATTTTACCAACACGCAACCAGTCTTCTCAAGCACTGGCTCAAAATGCCCTTTAGGGTTTTGGCCCACAAAGCAGCCGTGCGGCCCGCCACTATTGAACGCCGGCCATTTGTTGGTTTTCACCCTCTTTACAACAACATCGGAATTCTAAATGGCATGGGAACCAAGGGCACTTCCCTGGCCCCGTTTTTTGCCCACCAGCTGGTGCAACATTCGGTTTATGATTTTCCGATTGCCGATGAGGCCAATGTGCACCGCTTCAGCCGCATTCTTTCTAAATAAACGAGGAGGAAAAATTCAAAAGTAAAAATCAACGCTCTGCAAGTAGTCAATAATCCCCTAAAAACTATCGCCTAAAAAAACTACTCACTATCACTACTACACCTGTCGTGTCCAAAGCGGTTCACAACCCCAGCCCAAATCAAAAAAGAGACGCACCACCGGAAAAGCTTAGCCTTAACCTCTATCTTAAAATCCTAATAAAACAATTCATGTAATACATTTGAGAAACTTATAGCAGAACCAATGAACGAGTCAAACGAACCCCTGTATGTCATTCCCGCCCGGTATCGCAAAATGGAAAACATGCACATCATTTTCTGGCTGCTGAAAGATGTAAGCTGGTGCCTGATCTGGAAACCCCTGGGCATTGCCATGATCTTCCCCACCCTGATCATTTCCATTATTATTGCCTGGCGCACCCGGGAAATCAAAGCCGAACTGGCGCATAACCTGGCCATCAGTTTCTGGATTACAGCCAACTCTTATTGGATGATCGCCGAGTTTCTCCATTTTGACGGCATGTCGGTATGGCGTCAGTTTGAAGGAAAGCACCTGGCCCTCATTCCCTTTGTTATTGGGATTTTGATCCTGGCTAATTATTACCTTGTGCAAAAGCCAAAAGAAGAACGGCAAGCGCAAGTGGTAACCACGTGAGGTTGAACCGCATCGCAGCCAGAGAGCTGTGCTGCATTCTTCGCTTGCAAACCTTTGGCTTCCGGAAAACAATCCCAACCAAACCTTATTTAGCAGACGTATGCAAAACTCCCCTCAGGTTCATTATCAACAGCAATTACAAAAGCACCGGCTTCATTTGCAGCAACTACTGAAAAAAAGGTCGCGGCTGGGATGGGTCAGACTGGTTGTTTTTTTGCTGACAGCATTTCTAACGTACAAAGTCCTTGTTAGCGCCGGCCTTTGGGGCCTGGCAGTGGCGGCTGCGGGCCTGGGCATTCTTTTGTATCTGATTGCAACGGATGCCAACAACAACCAACGCATTGACAACGCCCAAACGCTTATCAGCCTCAATGAAGAAGAACTGCAATTCTTAGACAATGATTATTACCGCCGCTACGACGGCAGCAGGTATATACCTGCGGTTCACCATTATGCCAACGACCTGGATTTGTTTGGAAAGGCTTCGCTCTTTCAATGGATGAACCGCGCCTACACCGAACAAGGACGAAATTTATTAGCCAATGATTTACTGCAACCGCTCCCCGTCGCTCAGGTCAGGGAACGGCACGAAGCCATAAAGGAAATAAGCCCTCAAATTGAATGGCGGCAACAACTACAGGCCTTTGCCATGCAAACATCGGTTACCACCCAAACCGAAAAACAAGCCCTGGCCTGGCTGAACGAAAAGGACGAACATTTTACCAGCCCGGTTTGGAAGGCGGTTGTTCCCGTTTATTCGGTCCTGACGCTGGGATCGGTCTTGGCGGCCGCGTTGGGCTATCTGCCTGCGGGTTTGTTTTCTGCCCTGTACATTCTTTATCTTTTTTTATCCATCATCCTCAGCCGAAATACGGTAAAGCCCTACGCACAACTTTCGGGCATTGTAAAAGAAGTAGCCGTACTGCACCGGCTGGTACAGTGGATCGAAGAAAAAAAATTCAAGGCCCCTTTGTTGAGAAACCTGCAAGAAGAAGTAAAAACCACTGAAGGCAAGGCTGCCGGGCAAATCAAAAAACTGAAAACAATTTTAGACCGCTTTGATCTTCGGCTGAGCATTGTTGGCGTTTTATTCTTCAACAGCTTTTTGCTGTGGGATGTGCGGCAAATGATCGCACTAAACCAATGGAGAAAAAGGAACAAAGAAAAACTGGCCAATTGGTTTGGCCTGGTGGCCGAAATGGAAGTGGTGCATTCGGTGGCCACCATGCACTTTAATAAACCGGGCTGGAGCTTCCCCGACTTTACCGATAGACACTTCTCCCTGTCGGCACAAGAAATCGGACACCCTTTAATTGCAGACGAAACAAGGGTGAACAATGATTTTACCCTGACGGGCACAGCAAAAATTGGTTTAGTGACGGGCTCCAACATGGCGGGCAAAAGCACTTTTTTGCGCAGCCTTGGGGTTAACATTGTTTTGGCTCAGATGGGAGCACCTGTCTGCGCCCAAAGCCTGGTGCTGTCCCCGGTTCGTTTGATGAGCAGCATGCGCATTGCCGATAACCTGGCCGAGAACACCTCGACTTTTTATGCTGAGCTAAAAAAATTAAAAACCATTATTGAAGCCGTAAACCGCCACGAACCCGTTTTTATTTTGCTGGATGAGATCTTGAGGGGAACCAATTCGCTGGACCGCGACAAGGGTTCGGAAGCCCTGATCGCCCAACTGATTAAACAAAACGCAGTTGCCGTTATTGCCACCCATGACGTGGAGCTGGCAAAACTGGAAACGAAGTTTCCCCAGTCCGTAGAAAACTATCATTTTGATGTGCAGGTAGAAGGCGAAGAACTGTATTTTGATTACCGCTTAAAACAAGGGGTTTGCACCAGCCTGAACGCCTCCATCCTCATGAAAAAAATCGGGATCGAATTAGCTTAAGAAAATGCTTTGCAGCCTTGCGTCCCATAGACCGTTTGCGTAACGAAGCAGCAAGGGAGAAACCCCAGAAGAGGGCAACAGTCCCGCAACCGGCAATCCCAAACAGCTTTCTTCCCTCTGTTGCCGGACGCTTATCTTTGCGGCTCGGAATAATCGGTTTCACATTAAAATTTTAGACATCAATGTTTCGTTCGCATACCTGTGGTGAATTAAGAGTGCACAACACCAACACCGAAGTAACCTTGGCCGGCTGGGTTCAAACCGTACGCAAGTTTGGCTCCATAACATTTGTGGACCTGCGGGACCGCTACGGCATTACGCAATTATTGTTTGGAGAAGATTTGAACGCTCAACTGGATGCCAATCCTCTGGGCCGCGAATATGTGCTGCAGGTAACCGGAACGGTAACCGAACGATCCAACAAAAACCCCAACCTGCCCACCGGTGATGTTGAAATAACCGTTTCGGCTTTTAAAATACTGAACAAATCCGCCGTGCCTCCCTTTACCATCCAGGATGACACCGATGGCGGCGACGACCTGCGCATGAAGTACCGCTACCTGGATCTGAGGCGCAACGCGGTGAAAAAGAACCTGGAGCTGCGTTATGCGGTGAACCGGGCTACCCGGGACTACCTGCACCAGCAGGCCTTCATGGATATTGAAACTCCCTTTCTGATCAAATCCACACCCGAAGGGGCTCGCGATTTTGTCGTGCCTTCCCGCATGAACCCCGGCCAGTTTTATGCCTTGCCGCAATCGCCGCAAACCTTTAAACAATTGCTGATGGTGAGTGGTTACGACCGCTACTACCAGATTGTCAAATGCTTTAGAGACGAGGACTTGCGTGCCGACCGCCAGCCGGAATTTACGCAAATTGACTGCGAGATGGCTTTTGTGGAGCAGGAAGACATCCTGAACATGTTTGAAGGACTGATCAAGTACATATTCAAACAGGTAAAAGATATAGACTACACAGAAAAGGTAGAGCGAATGAGCTGGGAAGACGCCATGTGGAACTATGGCAACGACAAACCCGACATCCGTTTTGACATGAAGGTGGCCAACCTCAAATCCGCCTTCAACAAGGGCGGCGAAATTGTAGCTACCGGCGAATTAATCAATGGCGCCGGCTTTGGCGTGTTTGACAATGCTGAAACCGTAGTGGCGATTGCCGTTCCCGGCGCGGCTGACTATACCCGCAAGCAAATTGACGAATTGACCGATTGGGTAAAACGTCCGCAGATTGGCATGCAGGGTATGGTCAACATCAAATACAATGCAGACGGAACGTTGAAGAGCAGTGTAGATAAGTTTTACAATGAAGAAAAACTAAAAGCCATTGCGGATTTTGCAGGAGCTCAGCCCGGCGATTTGATTTTGATTTTAGCCGGTGCCGAAGAAAGAACCCGCAAAGCCATCAGCGAACTGCGCCTGGAGTTGGGTGAACGCCTGGGCCTGCGCAAAAAAGACGAATTCAAATTATTGTGGGTGCTGGATTTTCCGCTGTTTGAATATGCGGAGGAGGACAACCGCTGGGTAGCCCGTCACCATCCGTTTACTTCGCCCAAACCCTCGCAAATTGAGGTGATGATCCATAACAATCCGGTTATTGAAAACGCGGCGGACTATTTGAAACATCCGTATGCCAACATCAAGGCCAATGCCTACGATATGGTGTTGAACGGAAACGAAATTGGCGGTGGTTCCATCCGTATTTATCAAAGGGAACTGCAGGAAAAAATGTTTGCGGCCCTGGGCATGAGCGAAGAAGAAGCCCTGCACAAATTTGGTTTCCTGTTAGGCGCCTTTGAATACGGCGCTCCGCCGCACGGCGGCATTGCCTTTGGCTTTGACCGGCTGTGTGCCATTTTGGGCGGCAGTGAAAGCATCCGTGATTTTATTGCCTTCCCGAAAAACAACAGCGGCCGGGATGTGATGCTGGATGCGCCTTCAACAATTGATGAAAAACAACTGGACGAGCTACAAATTAAACTGGACACAAACAAGTAAGCGTAGCTACACAATCCCGTTGTTTACTAAGTAAGGGTCTTCTACAAACGGCTGTTTATTGCAGATATTCAAAAGGCTAAAATGCCTCCGTTTGTAGATGTTCCTTGGAAACAACAAGATATAACCTTCATCGAGATACGATTTTAAAATCACATGCGTCGTGCCGAAGTATTGATACACAAAGTCAAGGTTTCGGCTCATTTTGGGCAGGGCATCATCCGGGACATTCCCATTCTGGTAAGGTCCGTCTTCATAAATCCGCAGGTCGTCCAGGATCAGCACGTCCTTAAACTTCGACCGCAGCCGGCTGATCACTTCCAGTTCCTTAGGCAAGGGCAACCGGGTGATTTCGTTGTTGTCTTCGTCGTCATAAGTGGTCAATCCCGCATCGGCCCCGGGAAAATGCGCATCCAGCCAGAAAATGCAATTGCCGTTCAGCTTAGGCAGTTCGCTTTCCAAAACAGCAACGCTTTCGCCTTCTATAATTTCAACATGGCTTTGCTCCTCAAACCGGTGTTTTGCCTTGTCGGCAATTTCGGGAATCACTTCTACGGAGAGCAGTTTTTGAAAAGGCGCCTGTAAGGCATAGGCCACCCCATCCCCCCAAAACGTTCCTGTTTCAAAGAAATAGCGGATCTTATATTCTTTGATGATCCGGTTTAAATCAAATCGGTTTAACAAGCCCATACACCTTACTGTCTGTTGTTTGGTTTCAAAAGAACGCACTTAATTTTTACGCTTCCGGAACCATTTGGAAACACTGTTTGCCATTTGCCTGAATATGTTGTTGTGTCCTTTTTGTATGATGATGCCAATGGAGGTAACCACGTACTCGTTCAACTGCAGCTTCAGATGCACCTCCTGCTGGTGCGGATAGGTATCCACCGCATAATCTTCCGGCAGGCCGCCAAGAGAGTAATCCATTTCTTCTACAAAATGCCCTTCGGCCCTCAGCTCTTTTACCAACTGCTCCAGATCCCGCATCCGGAAAATGACCGTGTCGCCATGGTCCAGGGTTTGATCGTTGGAAGAAACGTTGAACTCAGTGGTATGCACGGCCCAACCACCCGGCTTGAGAGTTTTTAATTGGTTCTTCAAAAATTCCATTCCCTTTTCAATCGAACCCAGGTGTTCGAAAGAACAGCTGGACCAGTTAAAATCAAAGCCTTTCAGGTCCGGGGGAATGTCGTTCATATCCACCGAGCGGTAGCGAACATGACGGCGCAAAACTTCATCCGAACACAAGCCTCTTTTGTTTAACGATTCAATGCCAAAACAAAGCTGGTCGCCTTCGGTCCAGCCCTTTTTTATTCCTTCCTCCGGAAAAATATCGGTAGCCAAAATTTCACAGCCATAATCGGCAAAAATAGAGGGGGCCGGTTCGGTGCCCACGGCAAAAACCAGTCCTTTCTTTCCCCGGACAATGCAGTTTCTTTCCCACAGCGCCTGCATCACGTATACAAACTCCCATTGCTTGCGGTGAAACCGCGCCGGTTCATTGATCTCTTTTACCCACCGCTGGAACCAATCGGTTTGCCAGTCTTTGGCCTTGCACAGTTCGGATTTGCGACGCCCCGTATCGAATACCAGATTGGCATTCCAGTTTTTCTCGGAAATGGAAACAGCCTGCATCATTGTACTAAGGTTTTATAAACATTCAAATACTCCACTGCTTTTTGATCCCAGTTAAATTCGGCTCCGCGTTGCCGTATTTTTTGCTCCAGGCCATTTTGATGATAACGCACCATGCCCTCCCTAAAGTTTTCCACCTTGTGAGCCGGTGCAAAATTTTTGAAAAAAAACGCCACTTCACCGCCAATTTCGGGCAGAGAAGTTAAGTGGGACAGAAACAAGGGTTTTCCAAAAGACATGGCCTCCACCACCGGCGCCCCAAACCCTTCGGCCAAAGAAGGATGAACAAAAGCCGTACAGTGTTGAAAATACCATCCTTTCTCGCCTTCACTGATGGGCCCCAACACATGCAACCGGTCAGTCATTCCTTTTTCGGCGGCAGTTTGCCGGATGCGCTGCACGTAGTCGGCTTCTGCCAGGCGGCCGGCAATGACCAGTTCCATATCGGTATGCTCGACCAGGGGAAGGAGGGTGTGAAAATTTTTTTTCCGGTTTACATCGCCCATGGCAAACAAAAACGGCCGCCGCGGTTTATACGATTGGTTGGTGAGCCGCGGTGTATGCAGTGTATGCGTGCCGTTGTGAATGACATAAATGGGCTTGTTGGCTACCCTGCAGTTTTCCAACACATCGTTTTTGCAAAACTCCGATATGCACACAATGGCGTTGCTCCGGTTAATGAGCTTTTGGGTATGCGCCAGGCTTTGTCTTTTTTCTTCCAAAGGCAAATCCTCGTGCAGTGCGTTCAGATCATGAATGGTCAGCAACACTTTGATGGACTTATTGTGGTAGGGAATAATGCGCCCCGATTGAAAAGGAGCATGCCATAGCTTGCAATCCCACAAAAAAGGTTTGACATATTTGTAAACCGGTTTTTCAACAATGCAGTTTTTGGGATCAGCAAAACTATGGGCCTCCCGGGGCGGCACATAAAACTTCATGGGTGGGTGGCGTTCCGCTTCCAGCAGCTTGTTTAAAGAATGGCCCAGGTTTAAACAATAATAATACAGACCTGTATGTCTGAACCTCATCAGATCACAATCAAGGATAAGTTTGCTCATACTGGTTTTTAATTGGGCGGTCAAAAATGAATATCCTTATACAACGGCTGATAAGTTGACATAGTATACCGAAGAGATTTCCTCGCCAAGGCGCACCTATTGCTACAATTGCAATACCAATTTCTAATATTAGAAAAACTACAGGTATAAAATTTGCTTAGGTTTTACCCTTGCTGTTTTTCATTACTCTGCTATTCATGCTAACCAAAGTTCTATGAAAAAGATCGTGTTTGATTGTGAACGAATGAAATACGCCAATACCGGCTTGTTCACGTACTGCCTTCAGTTGGGCAAACATTTAAAAAACGCCTGCAATCCTGAGCTGGAAGAAATTACTTTTTTCACGCCACCCCAGATAAAAGGCCTGTTTGGAAACGAGCCCAGGTATTTGCAGCAACATTCGCTGCAAAAATTCCGCATGCCGCAACTGGACTCTTTTCAGATCTGGCACAGCACCTATCAGGGCAGTCATTATATTCCGGTTCGCAATAAAAATATTAAGGTCATCCTTACCGTTCATGATCTTAATTTTCTTTACGATCAGTATAAGCCCGAGCACAAAAAGAAAAAATATTTGCGGGCTCTTCAGCAAAACATCGACAGAAGCTGCGCCGTTATTTGCATATCGGAGTTTTGCAAAAACGATGTGTTGGCGCATTGTCGGCTCAATAACAAACCCATCTACGTTATTCACAACGGCACCAATAGTTTGGAGTCGCCGGTTTTATTTGGCAGTTCCTACCAGCCCAGAACCCGGTTCTTGTTTTCGATTGGTACGGTTAACCGCAAAAAAAACTTTCATGTCCTGCTGCCTTTGTTGCAACACAATGAGGACATGGAATTATTGATTGCCGGAAAACCCGACGATCCGGACTACGTTCATTTCATACAATATGCTGCCCGAAAAATGGGGATTGAAGAAAAGGTACGGGTGCTGGGCGCCATATCGGAACAGGAAAAATCCTGGTATTATCAAAACTGTTATGCCTTTACTTTTCCTTCCCTGGCCGAAGGATTTGGCCTGCCGGTTACCGAGGCTATGTCGGTGGGCAAGCCCGTGTTTTTATCTACCAAAACCGCCCTGCCGGAAATCGGAAAAGACGTAGCCTTTTATTTTCCTGATTTCAATGAAGACCTGATGCAGCAGGTGTTTACCGATGGCATGTGGCGGTACAAAGCTTTCCGCATGGAAGCAGCCATTAAAAAACGCAGCTCGGAGTTTTGCTGGCACAAGGCTGCGCAGGAATATCTCAACATCTACCGATCTGTTTAAATCCGAAAATAATTATGAAAATCTATCGCCGCCTGCTGGCCTATGCCAAACCTTACAGCCGATTTATTTTTCCGTTTTTTGTCTTTACCCTGATTGCGGTGTTTTTCAGCATTTTTCAGTTTGCCCTGATCATTCCCCTGCTAAATTTTTTGTTTGACACCAACACGGCAGAACATGCGCAGCAATACGCCACGGCCCCGGCTTTTTCGTTCTCATCCGATTTCTTCAAGCATTTTTTTTACTATCAGGTGTATCGGCTCAAGCAAATCAATCCCCAATATGCCTTGTACTTGATTGCGGGGCTGATTGTGGTGGCGGTTGTGCTTACCAACCTGTTTCGCTACCTGGCGCAACGCTGCCTGGTAAACACCCGAACGCTTTTGGTCAAAAGAATCCGCGAGGCGCTTTTTGAAAAGATCAACCGGCTGCACCTGGGTTATTTTACCAAGGAACACAAAGGCGACCTGCTGTCCCGTATGAACTCCGATGTATTTGAAATTGAAGCGGTGGCCTGCAATTCTATTGAAGTGCTTTTTAAAGAGCCCTATGTAATGATTGGTTATTTTATTGCCCTATTTGCCATTTCGGCCAAGCTCACCTTGTTTACACTGGTCATCATTCCCATTTCGGCTATCGCCATTGCTTCGGTAACCAAGCGCCTGCGTAAAGAAGCCAATGCCGTCCAGGCGTCTATTGGCCGGCTCTTAACCATTATTGATGAAACGCTGATGGGCATGCGCATCATCCGTTCGTTTAACGCCACAAAATTCACTGTCGATCGCTTTAGCCAGGAAAACGATTTTTACCGCCGGGCCAGCTTGCAGGGGTTTAACAAAAGGGAACTGGCCCCTGCTTTTTCCGAAGCTTCCGGGGTATTTGTGGTGGCCTGCATACTGGTTTTTGGAGGCAACCTTGTGTTGCACAACCAGGCCACGGGAACAGGTTTGCAGGCCAGTGCGTTTATTGCCTTTATTGCCATTTTCTCGCAGGTCATTCGGCCGGCCAAAGCCATGGTAGTGGCCCTGGCCAACATACAACGTGGGGAAGCGGCGGGCCGGCGCATTATTGAAGTACTGGATACCCCCGTACAGGTAGACGACTATCCGAACGCTGTTCCCTTAAAGTCTTTTGAAGAAAGCATCGAGTTTGACGACGTCTGCTTTTCATACAACGAAAAACCGGTGCTGCAAAATGTAAGCTTTGCCATCCGCAAGGGCAAGACCGTAGCCCTGGTCGGCCCCTCGGGAGTGGGCAAATCAACCATTGCCGATCTCATTCCCCGGTTTTACGATGTTACGGCAGGTCAGGTATTGATTGATGGCAAAGACCTTCGAATGTATACCATGGAATCGCTGCGCAGCCATATGAGTTTTGTAACGCAGGAGATCATTTTGTTTAACGACACGGTCTTCAACAACATTGCTTTGGGCAAGCCGGATGCAAAGGAAGAAGAAGTGATCCGGGCCGCCAAAATTGCCAACGCCCACGAGTTCATCCTGCACACCGAAAACGGCTACCAAACGGTGATCGGGGACCGTGGCATCCGACTTTCCGGTGGCCAGCGCCAGCGCTTAAGCATTGCCCGGGCCGTATTTAAAAACCCGTCCATCCTGATTTTGGACGAGGCCACTTCTGCCCTGGATACCGAATCGGAAAAACAGGTGCAGGAAGCCCTGAACAATTTAATGGTGGGACGCACCACTCTGGTAATTGCCCACCGGCTCAGCACCATAAAAGAAGCCGATGAAATCATTGTTTTGCAGGATGGCCAAATAGTGGAACGGGGCAATCACGAGGAACTGCTGGGCATCAAAGAAAGCATTTACAACCGGCTGACCACGCTGCAAAAAATTGCTTAACACCAATGACCGCATTGGCAAAAACATTCCATGCCACGGTTTAAAAATCTTGTTTCATCCAAACAAAATCCCGTGCTGCCCTACTTGTTTTCCTGAAAAGGCAGACCAGCGCGGATGCACGATTTGAGGAGCGGAGAGAAATCCTGTTCTCCAATGTATTTTCTTCAGAAATTTGAAACATGAATACTGCTGCACCCCTGCCGGAGCGGATGAGGCCCCAGACGCTTGATGATTTGGTTGGACAAGAGCACCTGACCGGGAAAGGAAGCATTTTACGGACGGCTATTGAACACGGCAAGGTTCCTTCCATGATTTTATGGGGCCCGCCGGGAACCGGCAAAACCACCATTGCCAACATCATAGCCCATACCCTGCATGCGCCTTTCATTCAGTTAAGTGCCATCAGTTCCGGGGTAAAGGATGTGCGGGATGCCATTGCCCAGGCACAGCAATCAACCGGCACCATTCTGTTCATCGATGAAATTCACCGTTTTAACAAAGGCCAGCAGGATGCCCTGCTGGGGGCGGTCGAAAAAGGCATCATCACCCTGATTGGCGCCACCACCGAAAACCCATCCTTTGAGGTAAACAGCGCTTTGCTGAGCCGCTGCCAGGTTTATGTGCTACGGCCCCTGGAGGAAAAAGACCTCAACCGGCTTTTGCAGCAGGCCCTTGAAAAAGATGAGTGGTTGAAAACAAAGAACATCGACTTAAAAGAAACCGAAGCCCTGCTCACCATATCGGGCGGCGATGCCCGCAAACTTTTGAATTTGCTGGAACTGGTGGTAGATGCTTTGTCGGCGCAAAAGCAAATCGTCATTACCAACGAACAGGTCATGCAAATTGCCCAGCAAAGAATTGCCCTGTACGATAAAAGCGGGGAGCAGCATTATGATATCATTTCGGCCTTTATCAAATCCATGCGGGGCAGCGATCCCAACGGAGCCATTTATTGGCTGGCCCGAATGATTGAAGGAGGCGAGGACGTAAAGTTCATTGCCCGGCGCATGGTTATTTTTGCCAGCGAAGACGTGGGCAATGCCAACCCCACTGCCCTGGTGCTGGCCAATTCCTGTTTTGAAGCCGTCAATAAAATTGGTTACCCCGAAGCCAGGATCATCCTGGCCCAGTGCGCCACCTACCTTGCCGCTTCGCACAAAAGCAACGCCTCCTACATGGCCATTGAAGAAGCCCTGGACAGCGTTCGCAACAATGGCGATCTGCCTGTGCCGCTGCACATTCGCAACGCCCCTACCGGCTTAATGAAAAAAATGGACTATGGCAAAAACTACAAATATGCCCACAGCTACGAAGGCAATTTTGCCGAACAGGAATTTCTGCCCGAGGAGCTGAAAGGAACCCGCTTTTACGATCCGGGAAAAAATCCAAGGGAAGAAGAATTGCGAAAATTTCTGCGCCATCTTTGGAAAACCAAATACAATTACTGATTCCCGGTTGACCCAATCATAATAAATTAGCAAGATTGTACAAGCCAACAACCTCAAAGCCACATGAAAAAACATTATTGCTTTTTGATCGTTTGCATTCTCTCCCTTCAGTTTTCCTGGGCCCAAACCATCATCCACCGCGACCGCGAAATCGACCAGATGGTAAAGGAAGTTTCAGCAGACAGCCTGCGCTCCTATGTGCTCAAGATGGTGAGCTTTGGTACCCGCCACACCCTAAGCTCCACCACAGACAAGAAGAAGGGCATTGGCGCCGCCCGGGAATGGGTGGTGCAGAAGTTCAGTGAATTTGCCCGAAGCAGCAATGGCCGGTTGACCGCATTTGTAGATACCGTTACCTTACAACCGGACGGAAGACGGGTAAATGCCACCACCAACCTGGGTAATGCCATGGCGGTTTTGAAAGGAACCGATCCGGCGGATGACCGCATTTATGTGATCAGCGGACACCTTGACAGCCGGGTTTCCGATGTGATGAACAAAACGGCGGATGCCCCCGGGGCCAACGACGATGGCAGCGGCGTAGCAGCGGTTTTGGAATGTGCCCGAATCATGAGCAAGTACCCGTTTCCGGCCACCATTGTTTTTGTAGCCGTCAGCGGGGAAGAACAGGGCCTGCTGGGTGCAACTTATTTGGCCGACAAAGCCAAAAAGCAAAACTGGAACATTGATGCCCTGCTGAACAACGATATTGTGGGCAGCAACCACAGCAACGAAACCCACATCATCGACAACACCAAACTTCGGGTGTTCAGCGAGGCCTTTTCGGTAACGGATACCGGAAGGATCGCACAAAACATTCGCAACCTGGGCTTGGAAAACGACGGCAGGTCCAGGCAACTGGCCCGGTACGTTAAAGAAATTGGCGAACGTTATGTGGACCACCTGGAGGTAGTGATGATTTACCGAAACGATCGTTTTCTGCGCGGTGGCGACCACACGCCGTTTGTACAAAAAGGTTATGCGGCGGTACGGCTCACGGAAATGAATGAAAATTACAACCACCAGCATCAGGACCTGCGAACAGAAAAAGGAATTGTATACGGCGATTTGCCCGAGTTTATGGATTTTGAATACCTGCGCAAAAATACGGCCGTCAACTTGGCTTCACTGGCCAACCTGGCCAAGGCTCCCCCGGTTCCGCAGGAGGTGAAAGTTGATGTGCGCCAGCTATCCAACACCACCACTCTAAGCTGGAAAGCTCCCCGGAGCGGCGCGGCAAAGGGCTACTATATTTTAATGCGGGAAACCACCTCGCCGGTTTGGCAAAAGAAAATCTTTACCGATCAAACCACCCATACGCTGCCCTATTCAAAAG
>JAEVYV010000092.1 GCA_023392575.1 Bacteroidota bacterium
GGATTGAGCTATGGTGTAACGGTAGCACTACAGATTTTGGTTCTGTCTGTCTAGGTTCGAATCCTAGTAGCTCAACACAAAAAAACCGGTTCTGCGAACCGGTTTTTTTATTTATTGCCTCCGCTACAACCCCTCTTCCCTGATCCCCAAAAGCTCGGTAATATCAATTTGCTCCAGATAGGGTTCCAGGTATTGGGTGTGCTGAAAGGGCTTTAAGTATAAAGGCTCTTCCGTGGTGGCGTCAAAAAAAATCTCCACATAAAAATCATACAAGGCATACAGTTCTGTGGTCAGGTTGCCGCAACAACGCAGCAGATTCAGGCAAACCCCGTAGAGGGATAAAATCTGCGTTTGCAGATCCTCATCCAATGTCAGATACTCTTCGAACGTAAGCATGGCGCAGGAAATTGATGTAAAGAAATCCTAACCGAACACAAGAAAATATTGTGCCCGGTTACGAAATCATTATTTCCCGGGGCGTTTCCCCTGCAGCGATCAAAAATCCAAGCCAACCGAGGTCCCAATAAAGAAACAGGGCAGAAATAAAATGTTAAACGAAAAATTAATTGCCGTTAAACTCAATTTAGCTTTAAATTTGCCCTTTCATTAAGAAATGAAGAACAACACACATAACAAACACTATATTTTTCATGCACAGGCAGCGACCCGTGTATACGATGTGTGCTTTGATGTTTTCCGCTATCTCTCAAGACGACGACCTGGTTGCTGATAGGACGAGCCCCTAACCATGGCCCCTATCAGTGAATTCTTCCGAGTTTATTGGTACAGGATTGGTTATCCAACAACTTACATCAATTCTTTTTTTACAAATTGGAACAGAAGATTATCATTAGGGTGGCAACACCGGAAGATAAATTATATGCCCCCCTCATCACCGATGAGATGGAAGCATCGGCCAAGGCTCGCGGAACCGGCATTGCCAAACGTTCCCCGGAATACGTAGCCCAGAAAATGGACGAGGGAAAAGCGGTTATTGCCCTGACCGATGACGGCACCTGGGTAGGGTTTTGCTACATCGAAACCTGGGAAGGCGAGTACGTGGCCAATTCCGGCCTCATTGTTTCCCCGTCCTTCCGCAAAAGCGGTGTGGCAAAAGCCATTAAAGAGCGGATCTTCAAATTGAGCCGGGAAAAATACCCCGAAGCCAAAATCTTTGGGCTGACCACCGGACTGGCCGTAATGAAGATCAACAGCGAACTGGGGTACGAACCCGTCACTTATTCGGAACTGACCCAGGACGAAAAATTCTGGGCCGGATGCAAAAGCTGTGTGAACTATGACATCCTCATGAGCAAGGAAAGAAAAAATTGCCTTTGCACCGCCATGCTTTACGATCCCAGGGACCATTACCGGCCCGAGGAAACAAAAGAGCACTTTGAAGAAAAAAGCAAGGTGTACGAGCGCCTCCTCAAATTCAAGCAAAGCAAGTTCCTGAAAAGATTGAGGGGACAGGAAAAAACCAGCAAGGAGCGTACCGGCAACCGTAAACTCAAAATGAGTTTATTTAATCTTTTCCATTTTTGATACCCATCCCTTGAAGGGGAGTCAATCAACCCGTTTTCAAACAGCAAGAAACTTTATATGAATAACGCTTCGAATCAAAAGGATATGTCACACAATAATTCTCTGAAAAACACCCCTTCCGGGGATGGAAACAAAATCATTCTGGGTTTTAGCGGAGGGTTGGATACCTCGTACTGCGTAAAGTATTTAACGGAGGAAAAAGGTTACGAGGTACACAGCATCATTGTGAACACCGGCGGTTTTTCGGCTGAGGAACTGGCCGATATTGAAGCCCATGCTTATAAATTAGGCGTAAAAACCCACACCACCGTGGATGCCGTTAAAGTCTACTACGACCGCATTATCAAGTATTTAATTTTTGGAAACGTTTTAAAAAACAACACCTATCCGTTAAGCGTCAGCGCCGAACGCCTGGTTCAGGCCCTGCACATTGCCGAACACGCCAAAGCCCTGAGCGCAAAGGCTGTGGCCCACGGCAGCACGGGCGCCGGCAACGACCAGGTGCGGTTTGACATGATCTTTCACATCATGATTCCCGGCGTGGAAATCATTACCCCCATCCGCGATCTGAAGCTAAGCCGCGAACAGGAGATTGACTACCTGAAGAGCAAAGGTGTGCAGATGAACTTTGAAAAAGCGGTATATTCCATCAACAAGGGATTGTGGGGCACCAGCGTGGGAGGCAAGGAAACCTTGTCTTCAAAAGGCATGCTGCCGGAGGAGGCCTGGCCCACACAGGTTACCAAAAACGAAAGCGAAGAAGTAAAGCTGGGTTTTGAAAAGGGCGAGCTGAGAACCGTGAACGATAAACGCTTTGCCCACCCGGTTGAAGCCATACAATATTTACAATCCATTGCCGGGCCTTATGGGATTGGCAGGGACATTCATGTGGGCGATACCATTATCGGGATCAAGGGCCGCGTAGGTTTTGAAGCAGCAGCCCCCATGGTGATTTTAAAAGCACACCATGCCCTGGAAAAACATGTTTTAACCAAGTGGCAACTGAACTGGAAAGACCAACTGGCACAGTTTTACGGCAACTGGCTGCACGAAGGACAGATTCTGGATCCGGTAATGAGGGATATCGAGGCTTTTTTCCTGAACGCCCAGCAAAACGTTACGGGCAATGTCTTTGTACAACTTCTCCCCTATCGTTTTCAGATCATGGGTATTGAATCGCCCTACGATTTAATGAGCAGCAAGTTTGGCAAGTACGGAGAAATGAACTCTGGCTGGAGCGGCGAGGATGTAAGGGGCTTTAGCAAGATCTTTGGCAATCAAACCTTCATTCATTACCAGGTAACCGAAGAAGCAGAAAAACAATGACGGTCGTTTCCAAATACCGGCCTTTGACCCATTACAAATGGGGAAACGATTGTGACGGCTGGGATTTGGTGAACAATGGTACTTTACTGGTAAGACAGGAAAGAATGCCCGCCGGCGCCAGCGAAGAACTTCATTATCACCGGCAGGCGCAACAGTTCTTTTTTATTTTAAAAGGCAGGGCTCAATTTCAGGTTGACGACCTGACTATAGAAGTGGAACAAGGTGAAGGATTGCATATTGAAGCAGGAAAAAGGCACAGGATCGTAAATTCGGGCAACTCAGACTTGGAGTTCATCTTATGTTCACAGCCCTCAACTATCAACGATAGGATAAATTGCAATGATCATGAAAAAAATTAATGTCGGTATTGTTGGCGGAGCAGGCTATACGGGTGGCGAACTCATCCGTCTTTTGATACATCATCCGTATGCAGCTATTTCTTTTATTCATAGCCGCAGCAATGCGGGCAAGCCGGTTTCTTCTGTTCACTATGACCTGCTGGGTGAAACGAATTTGAAATTTTCGGGCAGCCTGTCCCATGATATTGATGTTTTGTTTTTGTGCGTGGGTCATGGCGAAGCCAAAAAATTTCTGGAAGCAAATGAAATTGATCCAAAAATCAAAATCATTGATCTGTCACAAGACTTCCGCCTCAAGCCCCAATCGGTTCTGGCCAACCGGCAGTTTGTGTATGGCCTTCCGGAGTTAAACAAACAGCAAATTAAAAAAGCCGATAGCATTGCCAATCCCGGCTGCTTTGCCACAGCCATTCAATTGGGCTTGTTGCCCCTGGCCAACACGGGTTTTTTGGATGAAATTTACACCACCGGCATTACCGGATCTACCGGCGCAGGGCAAGGCTTGTCCCCTACTTCGCATTTTAGCTGGCGGGCCAGCAACATACAGGCTTATAAAACTCTATCGCACCAGCACTTAAAAGAAATCAACCAGTCGCTCACCCAGCTGGGTTCCCGAACCATTGATTTAAATTTTGTGCCTTGGCGCGGCGATTTTACAAGAGGCATCTTTATCAGTTCTACCATTACCTGCGAGTGGGACATCAAACAACTGGTTGAATTATATCATGATTTCTACCAAGAACAACCTTTTACGATTTTAAGCCAGCAGGGGATTTTTTTAAAACAGGTGGTCAATACCAATAAATGTGTGATCCAACTGGAGAAAGTGGGTTCAAAACTGGTGATCCACTCGGCCATAGATAATTTATTAAAAGGAGCATCGGGGCAGGCCGTGCAAAACATGAACCTGATGTTTGGGGTAGATGAGTGTGCCGGCCTCAATTTAAAAGCCTCGGCTTTTTAAGTTCTCACGGTGAAAAATGAAAATCATTACGGATGAAAGCAGCAATAATTGGCGGCGGTAATATTGGAACGGCTCTGGCCGAAGGCCTGATCAGCGCTTCTGCCTGCAAGGCCGGCGACATTACCATTACACGCCGCTCGGCATCTTCTCTTTCGCCATTCAGGGAAAAAGGCTTTGCGGTCAGCACCGACAACGCCAAAGCCATTGAAAACGCCGATGCTGTTTTCATTTGCGTGCTGCCGCAACAACTGGACGAAGCATTAGCGCAGTTACAACCCGCCATTAACCTGGAAAAGCACCTGGTAGTTTCTGTAGTAACGGGCGCCCATACCCATATTTTTCGCGATAAGCTGGGGAGCAATCTGCGCATTGTACGGGCCATGCCCAATACGGCCATGAAGGTGAGGGAAAGCATGACCTGCCTGTCGGCCGTAAATGCCACGCAGCAAGACATCGCCATGGTGCAAAACATCTTCAACACCATGGGCCAGAGCATTTTGATCAACGAGGATATGATGAGTGCGGCCACCGCCCTGTGCGCCTGCGGCATTGCTTTTTTTCTGCGCACCATTCGGGCGGCTTCGCAAGGCGGCGTGGAAATAGGCTTTCATGCACACGATGCCTTACAAATTGCGGCTCAAACCGCCTACGGCGCTGCCAAACTTTTAATCGCCAACAAAACCCACCCCGAAGAAGAAATTGATAAAGTAACTTCTCCCAAGGGCTGCACCATTGCCGGCCTAAACGAAATGGAACACCAGGGATTAAGTTCTGCGCTGATAAAGGGAATAAAATTATCATCAACCATTGCCAATAATTTATATAAAGAATCATGAAGCTTTTTGACGTATACCCCCTCAATAACATTACCATCACCAGGGCAAAAGACTCTTTTGTATGGGATGACAACGGGGTGCAATACCTGGATATGTACGGCGGCCATGCCGTGATCAGCATCGGGCACACACATCCGCATTGGGTGCAGCGCATCGAAGAGCAACTGGAGAAAATTGCTTTTTACTCCAACTCCGTTCACATTCCCATTCAAAAAGAACTGGCAGAGAAACTAGCCAAAATCAGCGGAAAAGAAACCTATCAGCTTTTTTTGGTGAACAGCGGAGCCGAAGCCAATGAAAATGCATTGAAACTGGCGTCTTTCCATACCGGCAGAAAAAAAATCGTGGCGTTTGAAAAGGCATTTCATGGCAGAACGTCTTTAGCCGTTGCGGCCACCGACAACAAATCCATTGTGGCCCCGGTAAACGAAACCGACAATGTGGTGTTTTTGCCCTTTAACGACGAAGCGGCCCTAAAAGAATATTTTGAAAGCCACGGTAAGGAGGTAGCCGCAGTAATCATTGAAGCCATTCAGGGCGTGGGTGGAATTACGGTAGCTGCCGACAGCTTTCTTCAATTGCTCCGCCGTTTGTGTGATCAACACGGCGCGGTGTTGATTGCCGATGAAGTGCAATGCGGCTATGGACGTAGCGGAAAATTTTTTGCTATGGACCATGCCGGCATTGACGCCGACATCTACACCATGGCCAAAGGCATGGGCAATGGATTTCCCATTGGAGGCATTTTAATTGCACCGCATATCCAACCCAAACATGGCCTGTTGGGCACCACTTTTGGCGGCAATCATTTGGCCTGTGCGGCGGCTTTGGCCGTATTGGAAGTTATGGACCAGGAAAACCTGTTGCAGCAGGCCACCCAAAATGGAGCATACCTGATCAACCGCCTGCAGCAAATTGAGGGCATTGGAAACGTACGAGGAACGGGACTCATGATCGGGTTTGACGTGCCGGAAGACCTGAAGGAGCTGCGCAGGAATTTGCTACAGCAGCACCATATTTTCACAGGAGAGGCCAAGCCCAATGTTGTTCGCCTGTTGCCGGCCCTGAACATAAAAAAGGAACTGCTGGACGACTTTATCGCCGCCTTAGAACAAGCCATCAAGCACTTGCGGCTAAAAAAGGAAAACCTGCAAAATGCCCAATAGAATTGTTGCGGCACCAGTGTGCGACGCAACGAAATTTAAATAGTAGTGCTATTGTTGACCACAAAAAAATAATTGATCCCAAATTGAAACAGTTCATTTCTGCGCATGATGTAACCGACATTGACGCTTTGGTTCAAAAAGCCCTGATGTATAAAGCCGACCCTTTCAAACACAAAACCCTGGGCGCCAACAAACGGATTGGGTGTTTGTTTTTAAACCCCAGTATGCGCACCCGCTTAAGCACTCAAATTGCCGCCCAAAACCTGGGCATGGAAGCCATTGTTTTTAACGTGGGTTCCGAAGGCTGGGCCCTGGAGTTTGAAGAAGGCGCTGTTATGAACGGAACCACCGTGGAGCATGTAAAAGACGCAGCTCCTATTATGGGCAGTTATTTTGATGTTCTGGCCATACGCACCTTTCCTTCGCTGAAAAACCGCGAAGAAGATTACAGCGAACAATACATAAAGCAGTTTATCAAATACGCCGGTATTCCGGTGGTAAGCCTGGAAAGTGCCACACTACATCCCTTGCAGAGCCTTACCGATGTCATCACCATCAGCGAAGACCTGCAGCAAGGCAACCAGACCACAGGGCGCAAACCCAAGGTGGTGCTGACCTGGGCGCCGCATGTAAAGCCCCTGCCCCAATGTGTGGCCAATAGCTTCGCTCAATGGATCAATGCCTGGGACAAAGCGGATTTTGTCATCACCCATCCGGAAGGGTATGAACTGGATGGGCAGTTCACCGAAGGGGCCGCCATCACACACAACCAGGACGAAGCGTTGAAAAATGCCGATTATGTTTATGTGAAGAACTGGAGTTCCTATACCGACTATGGTAAAATTTTATGCCGTGATGAAAGCTGGATGCTGACCAACGAAAAATTAAAACACACAAACAAAGCCAAAGTAATGCATTGTTTGCCGGTGCGAAGGAATGTAGAACTGAGTGATGAGATACTGGACGGCCCGAACAGCATTATTACCCGGGAAGCCTCGAACCGTATGTGGGCTGCCCAGGCGGTACTATCAGAAATTTTGAATGGATAAGATATACATCATAAAAATTGGTGGGAACATCATTGACGATGAAGAAAAGCTTTCTTCATTTTTAAAAGAGTTTGCGGTGCTGGATGCCCGGAAAATATTGGTTCATGGGGGCGGAAAACTGGCAACCAAACTGGCAGAACAAATGAATGTTCCCCAGCAAATGGTGGAAGGACGGCGCATTACCGATGCAGAAACCCTGAAAATTGTAACGATGGTGTACGCCGGCTATATCAATAAAAACATTGTAGCCCGGTTACAGGCCCACGGCTGTAATGCGCTTG
>JAEVYV010000214.1 GCA_023392575.1 Bacteroidota bacterium
CGGAAACATCGGAGATGGTGGCTCAGGCCGTACACCGCGCCGCCCAAAAAAACGCTTTGCCCCCCGCTGTTTTTATTCACTTGCACGGCGCTTCTTTTGAGGTGGGCAAGGCCTTGGTACAGCACCCCGCAACAAAAGCAGTTGGCTTTACAGGGTCATTTGAGGGCGGAAAAGCCCTGTTTGATCTGGCCAATCAACGCAGCGTACCCATTCCTGTTTTTGCCGAAATGGGCAGCGTCAATCCGGTCTTCCTGTTGCCCCAAAAATTAAAAGCAGACATAGAATCCATTGCCGCCATGTATGCGGCCTCCATTACCCAAAGTGCGGGACAGTTTTGCACCAATCCAGGAATATTGGTGGGACAAGAAGGGGAGGACTGGGAAACATTTAAAGAAGCACTCGGCCAGCAAATTCAAAATACAAAGCCGGTTAAGATGTTGCACCCGGGCATTGCCCGAAGCTTTCATCAAAAAAGGGAGCATGCTTTGGCTGAAAAAGGAGTGGGCATAGTGGCGGTAACCGATTTTGCGGCGGAGGACGATGAAAGCATACCCACCCTGGCCGAAGTTCCGGCACAGGTGTTTTTGAAAAACCCCTTATTGCACAAAGAGGTTTTTGGTCCTTATTCCTTATTGGTGAAGTGTGCGGACATTCACGAAATGCAGCAGGTGGCCCTGGCTATGGAAGGACAGCTGACAACAAGTTTGCTGGCTACAGAAAACGAAGTGCTGCAGCACAGAGAACTGGTGGCGGCATTGCAGGATGTTTGCGGACGTTTTGTGTTGAATGGCGTGCCAACCGGGGTGGAAGTAGCTTTGGCCATGCAGCACGGCGGCCCTTACCCGGCTACTACCGATAGCCGGTTTACGGCCGTAGGCGCTGATGGGATCAGGCGTTTTGCACGACCGGTTTGTTTTCAAAACTGGACCAATGAGCTTTTGCCGGAAGAGTTGAAGAATGAAAATCCTTTACGTTTGTGGCGCACGGTGAACAACGAATTGACAAAAAATGCCATTTAGTGTTTGTCCGCCTGCTTGGCCTATAGAAATACTTAACAATTTTAAATGATTGGATGTTTTTATTTTTAACTCATGTTTGCTGCACAGCACATCCCATATAATCAAACCAACGCGTTTACGAAAATTGTTCTGGATTATTTAAATGGTTCAGAAAACCTGAAGCCATTTTATGATCACCCCCCTACGTTGGAGGGCATCCTTAACACCATTCAGGAAAAACAAAAGCAGCCGGTGAACAGGCAGGTGCTTGTTGAGGCATTGCAACAACAATACCGAAACGTTGAAACGTCGGAGCTTGTTCGAAAGAACATTGAGCTCCTGGGGTCGGAAAAAACCTTTACCATAACCACGGCGCATCAGCCCAATTTGTTTAGCGGCCCTCTGTACTTTATTTATAAAATTCTGCATGCGGCAAAACTGACCGGTTGGCTAAAAACACAACTGCCGGAGTACAATTTTGTTCCTGTTTACTACATGGGTTCTGAAGACGCAGATTTTGCCGAGTTGAATCATACCTATGTCGACGGGAAAAAAATAGAATGGACTAAGGTGCAGAAAGGTGCAGTGGGGAGAATGCTTGTGGATAAAACGCTGGTTCAGTTAATCGATGAATTGGAGGGCCAGCTTGGAAATGAGGCCAATGGGCCAGAGGTGATTCAACTGCTGCGCCGGTGTTATACCTTGGGAACAAACATTCAAACCGCCACGTTCCAACTGGTTGATGAATTGTGCGCCGCCTACGGTCTTGTGGTTTTGATACCGGATCATCCGGCTTTAAAAGCACAAATGAAGCCCGTTTTTGAAGAGGAACTTTTTTTGAATGTGTCGGCTGAAATTGTGCAGCAAACCTCCAAACGGCTGGAGGAGCATTACAACGTGCAGGCACATCCCAGAGAGATCAACCTTTTTTATTTAAAAGAAGATATTCGTGAACGCATCATCCGCAAAGACGATGCGTTTGTTGTGCATAATACCAACCTCCGGTTTACGGAGCAGCAAATGAGGGAAGAACTGGAGCTGCATCCCGAGCGGTTCAGTCCCAACGTAATTTTGCGGGGTTTGTTCCAGGAAACCATTTTGCCCAACCTGGTGTTTATTGGCGGCGGCGGAGAAATGGCGTACTGGCTGCAGTTAAAAGATCTTTTCCATCATTACAAAACCGTGTATCCGGTATTGGTGCTGCGCAATTCTTTTCTGGTGGTGGAAAAAAAATGGAAGGAAAAAATGGATAGAACAGGCTTTGCCGTGGCCGAACTTTTCCAGCCCCAGGATCAATTAATGAACCAGGTGGTTGCCCGCAATTCAGAACATACGGTTTCGCTTAACGGAAACTTTGAAAAGGCGGAAGAATTGTTCGGGCAGATAATGGAGCAGGCCGGAAGCATTGACCCAACCCTGGTACAACACGTGGCCGCCATCAAGGCCCGTTCTTTTAAAGTATTGCAGGAACTGGAAAAAAAGATGCTGCGGGCAGAGAAAAGAAAATTTTCTGATCACGAAAGGCAAATTCAGGTCCTCAAGGCCGCTTTGTTCCCCGGAAATGGTTTGCAGGAAAGAAAGGAAAACTTCAGCGGATTTTATGCCAAATGGGGCAAGGCGTTTATCGAGGCCTTGTATCAGCATTCCCTGACGCTGGAACAAGAGTTTGTGGCCTTACTCGAGCGTTAAACGTAATTTGAATAACTGACCTTCTCCCGTCGTCGTTATCGGCAGAAAGATGCATCAGCTCCAAAAAAAATCCCTTCCACGTATTTGATAACGGAAGGGAAACGAATGTGTTTCCTTGCCCGGAGTAGTCGGGGCTTTGGATTGTTGGCCCCGCAGCTACTGATCAAAACGATTTGGCCAGCCAGCAGCTTGAAGATGATGAATTTTTTCCTGTACTTCATTGGTTAGTTGTTGCTTATAAGCTGCAATTCTCTTTCCAACAGTTTCATCAAAGGCGCCAATGATTTCTGCAGCCAGGATACCTGCATTTTTGGAAGCGTTCAACGCAACGGTTGCCACGGGAACACCGTTTGGCATTTGCAAAATGGATAGCACGGAATCCCATCCATCAATGGAATTGCTGGACTTGATGGGCACCCCAATTACGGGAAGCGGTGTCAGCGAAGCCACCATGCCCGGCAGGTGGGCCGCCCCGCCGGCGCCGGCAATAATTATTTTTAGGCCCCGCTCTTTTGCGGACTGTGCGTATTGGAACATCCGTTGCGGCGTACGATGCGCCGAGACCACGGTTAGTTCAAACGGGATTTCAAAGTATTTCAAAATATCGGCAGCAGCCTGCATCACCGGCAAATCGCTGTCGCTGCCCATGATAATACCAACAAGAGTTTGTTGTTTATGGTTTGTGGTTTGTAGTTCCATCCTAGGTTCAATCTTTAAACTTTTGTCCCTTAAATTTTGATTTGTTTAAATAGCTTATAAGAGTAGTAAGCATTTTTGTTAACTCATCTGCAAGGCTGTAAAGTTCTTCAAATTGACTGATAGAAAAATATTTATTATCCAGTCCTCGATACAATTGAGATTTTAATTCATCCACCTCCCCTTTAGCGGTAGTGAGTGCGTTTATGAACTCTAACTTGCTTCCCCGCTCAAATCCTTCTGCAATATTACCCATAATGGAGCCAATGCTGCCGCGGATTTGATCTTTAAAGCGGAAGTCTGAGTTTATGGGATCATTAAAAGTGAGAGGATAAACTTTCCCTGAAAGAATTCTCGCTTTTTGCCACACTTTCAAATCTTCGAATTTTTGAATGGTAGCCATAAAGTAGTTTGGTAGAAATAAAGATAACTACAAACCACAAACCATAAACTACAAACTATCTCACTAAATCCCCCCGCAATCTCAATAACTCTATCTCCGCAACCTTTGTGTTGAAGCGGGCCTGGATCAAACGGTTGGTGGCATCGGCCAGGCTTTGTTCGGCGGTACGCATTTCCAAAAATGTGGTCACACCCAAGCGGTAACGTTCCTGTGCAATAAACAGGTTTTCCCGCACCAACTTCAGGTTTTCTTCTTCCAGCATCAGCGTTTGGCGGTACAAACTGTAATCCCGGAAGGCTGTGATAACGCTTGTATTGATACTGGTAGCGCTTTTTTGATAAAGGAGCTGCTGGTATTCAATATCCAGCTGGGCCGCACGGATGTTGCGCTTGGTAATGTAGCCG
>JAEVYV010000278.1 GCA_023392575.1 Bacteroidota bacterium
CCATTGACCATTCACTATGCTCATCTCTCTCCTCTTCAAATTTGGCCGTTCCGTCCAGACACATCTTGCCGCCAAAGCCCATTTTGCTGCAGCTATGGTCCAACACGTCCATTGGCCCCTGGGAAAAATAAATATCGGTTGCGGGGTTCAGGTTTTTGAAAACGTAGCGGGCCAGAGCTTCATAGTTTTGGATTTTTACGCCTTCATCGGCCAGCACCAAAATTTTATTGAACATCATTTGGCCGGCGCCCCACATGGCATTCATCACCTTTTGCCCCTGCCCTGCGTATTCTTTTTGAATTTGCGCAATGACCAGGTTGTGAAAAACACCCTCCACGGGCATATCCATGTCAATAATTTCAGGCACCATGGTCATTTTCATGGGCGCCAGAAAAATCCGTTCCGTGGCTTTGCCCAACCAGGCATCTTCCTGTGGCGGAATGCCTACTATGGTAGCGGGATAAACCGGGTTTTGCTTGTGCGTAATGCAGGTGATGTGAAATCGCGGATACCAGTCGGGCAAAGAATAATAACCGGTGTGGTCTCCAAAAGGTCCTTCCCAAATGAGTTCATCATTCGGATCCACATAACCTTCAATGATGAAGTCGGCATCGGCCGGCACTTCCACCCCGGGCTGTGTGATGCATTTCACCAGCTCCACTTTCTTTTTGCGCAGAAAGCCGGCCAGCATGTATTCGTCCACGTTCTCCGGCAGTGGTGCCGTTGCCGAATAGGCATACACCGGGTCGCCGCCCAGGGCCACCGCCACCGGCATTTTTTGGCCCAGCTTTTTATATTCATTAAAATGTTTGGCGGAAACCTTGTGTTTGTGCCAGTGCATGCCGGTTAGCTGCGGGCCAAACACCTGCATGCGGTACATGCCCACATTACGGGAGCCGGTGTTGGGATCTTTGGTATGAATGACCGGAAGCGTTACAAACGGCCCGCCGTCCTTGGGCCAGCAGGTAATGACCGGAAGTTTGGTAATGTCGGCATCGGAGCCCTGCCAGATCACCTGTTGGCACTCGCCCCTGCCGCTTTTTACTTTGGGCATCCAGCTGGCGAACTGGCCGAGTTTGGGCAATAATTTTAACTTGTCAATGATGCTTTCTTTGGGCGAAGCCAGTAACTGAAAAAGCGCTTCAATTTCCCGGGCTACGTCGTCCAGATGATCCACCCCCAGCGCCAGGCACATTCTTTTTTCACTGCCGTAAGCATTCATCAAAACCGGAAAGTCGTAGCCCGTGTTTTCAAACAACAGGGCCTTTCCGCCACCAGCGGTTTTGCTAATGCGATCGGTGATTTCTGAAATTTCTAATTTGGGGTCAACGTACTCTTTGATGCGAATCAGCTCGCCGGCTCTTTCCAATACGTCAATAAACTGCTGTTGATTTTTGTATGCCATTGCGGCTGCAAAAGTAGCGCTATGTTGTTAGATGAATCAAAACCAGCGATTGTTTTAACTTTCTTCACTCCTGAACTTTCCGCTGGCATTGAACACCCGATTTTGCAACGACCGGTAATTTATATTAAAACACTTTGGGACAACCGTAGCCCTTGACGCCAGAGCCTCTGCCCTCCCCGCTGCCCAAAGCAAAGGAAAGGTGCAGGCCGGTGAAATAATAATAATCCTTCGACTTGGGGTTGCCCCTGGTAAAGCCTTTTACCGGGTAATTGGGAATACCCACTTCATCGCCACGGTACGACAAGTCGACGGAGCGTTGTCCGTTGCCGGCCAGCAGGTCGGCCGGATCAGCATAGTTGGTGCTTACGTCATCCAGATAGTCTGTAAAGGTTTTGCGCAATCCAACCTCCAACCCCAATTGCACTCTATCGCTGATAGCGTATTTGATCCCTCCGCCAAAGGGAATGGAAAATTGTATTAATGCATAAGGCTTGCCCGGATAACCCGGCAGCCCCTGCCCCTCGGTTGTCAACGGCTGGAGATAGGTTTGAATACCGGCCGAGTCGTACGTATAAGGATTAAAATGAAAAACCGCCAACCCACCAAAAATATAAGGCGTCCATCTGATCTGGTCCAGGTTGAAAATATTGTATTCGGCCAGCAAACTGAATTCAGTAATGTTCGATTGAAAGCTAAGATTGCGGGCCTTTAATTCGGGTTTATCCGAAAGGCTATCCGCCCCCGCCACTTTTGCGAAATTAAGCCCGGCCCTTATGGCAAATCGTTGAGAAAGGGGGAAGGTACCGGTTAGCCCCAGTACGGCTTTTGAGTTCTTATAAGGTTTGTCGGCCAGATCGCCCTGGTAGTTGGACAAGCCACCAAAAACGCCTAACCGGAATTGGCTAAAGGAAGTATGTGCAATAAAAAAAAGAACCAATCCCAGAACTGTTTTTCTCATCAATACGAATTTTTTCTACTTCTTAAACAAATTTAAGGCCGCTTTATTGCCTTTTCCCCGAAACCGGCAAAACAAATTCTCCGGATTACAAATGTTAGTGGTTGCATCTGCTGAACCGTTCCTCAAAAACAACACGCCGATCAAACGATGGTTTGTAATAAACCGGACAGCCATTCCCCACATAATGAGCAACCTACCCCACCAGTTAGCTGTAAAAATGGCCGGTGGACGAGCATACTCTTTCAGCCCTTTTTCAGTATGTGCATTAAAAAGTGCAAAACCGGTGCGGAACAAGGGAGATGAAAATTAGGCCCCTGTTGCCGGCACATCTACCTTAGTAGTACCATTAAGCAGATATCCTTCAAGATGGCTGCCAAATCAAACGGAAAGCATCGGGTTGGTAAGTAATAGGGGCTTCGGTCCGTATTTGTACAACTTGGTGCTTTTTTTGCGTCCTCAACACTTTACAGTTTGGGCATATTTTAGTAGCTTAGAACAAGCATTCTCCCCGCCATACCGGCGCTTGTTTATAGTCCTACCGATTGGCAAAGCTTTTGATTCACTAAACTAAAGCACGGTTATGTATTTACTGGAAATAGCCAATGATTTTATTGCCAGCGTTCAGGAAATTGCCTTTGGCCTGTCTCTCGTTATCTCGGGACTTTTTCTGCTGGAGTATAAAAAATTCTCTGAGGAGCAGAAACGAATTGAAATGATTGACCGCTTTTTAAACGAGTCGTAACCAACCGCAGCCTGCGGCCAGTTCCCTCATTTACCGATAGGTTTTGTTGAGTTGCTTCCGTGGCTTTATTACGGGCATGATCAAGCTCTTCACCCTCAATGTTCTTCTGGTATCGTCATTTACATTTTGCGCTGCTCCTTTATACTTGCAGGCTTTTGCCCCATCTCTGGAAAGAACATTGACGCTTAAAGGCTGCACCGATCAATCTTAATTATTGATACCTTCATCGCTTTAAAACGGGAAAAGATGAACGTTAAAATAGAAGAATCGTGGAAAGCGGTACTGGAGGATGAATTTAAAAAACCTTACTTCAAACAAATAGCCGACCATCTTAAAACTGAAAAAGCCCAGGGCAAAACCATTTACCCGCCGGGGCCGCTCATCTTCAATGCTTTTAATAAAACGCCTTTTGATAT
>JAEVYV010000281.1 GCA_023392575.1 Bacteroidota bacterium
GCCCGGGCCCTGCTCAACTCTCCCAAACTGATACTGGCCGATGAGCCTACCGGAAACCTGGACCCCGAAACTTCGGACGAGATCATGAACCTGCTGATCCACATTGCCCGGGATTATGGAACCTCGGTAGTGATGGCCACACATGATTATATCGTCATTCAAAAATTCCCGGCCCGCATGGTCAAAACAGAATCGGGCAGGGTATATGATAACGCTACCATAATGCACTAAGCAGTTGGGCGTTGCGGTGATTGTCATAAATGCCCTGAATGCTTTTTCTTTCTTTTATGTGATCGGCTGTAAACTCCTGCTCAAACAATTTTTGAATGAGTTGGATGTATTCATCGGGTTCATTGGCAATGTAAACGCCGGAGTGAACATGGCTGCCGGCAACGCCCTGATCATTGGGTATGCAAAAGCGGCCATCAAATAAAGCATGCAGCAACATTAAATTAACTCCCGTGTTGTTTTTGGACGGCAGAATATTGATGTGTGCATCGCGGATCAGCCCATTTAATTCGTCGGGAGGAGGATCAAAAACCAGCTTGCAGTTTTTGTATTTTCTGGCTTTGGTTGCCAGCCTGGTAGAAATGCCGCTTCCTGCAATGACAAAGGGAACGTTGGTGCGGCTAAAGACTTCCTCCGTCAGCCAAGCAGCCGCTGATTCGTTTTCCGATACCGCCATGTTCCCGTGGTACAGGCAGTAGTTGCCTTTGCCTTCCTGGGCATTAATGGTGCGCCAGGGAGTGAAACAGGGGATGAAGTGAGCATTGCGGAAACCATAGTCGTTTTTCAATGCCATCAGGTCCTGATCCGAAAGGCTGGCTATCGTAAGATCTTTTGCCAACCCTTGCTGGTGTTTTTTTAAAAGGCGGGCTTCAACAGAAAAATAAAGGCGTTTGAGCGGATGTTTTTCTGAGGCGGCCAGGCTTTGGTAATAAGTTGCTTCATTGTTGTGCATTCGCAGAACAACCCGTTCTTTATTGATGTACGGCAAAATTGCCGTGCAATGAATGCCCTCCAAAAGAATGGGGTGGGCGTCTTCGTTCAGCCGCCTGATCAAACCGGCATTAACCCGCGAACGGACGATATAGGGTGAGAAAAAAGAAACGGATTCTATGTACCTCTTGCGGCTATACGAATTCACTTCGACACAATATTGTTCCAGGTCCCCGGCATTTCGGTTTTTGTGGTAGCTGTAATAATGGAGGATGATTTCTTTGCCAATTGAAGCCAGGGCCCTGACTTTGTAGTACATATCAATAGCGCCTCCATAAGAAGGCGGAGACGGCGCCTCGAGGCAAACCACGTGAACAACATCACTCATTTAAAAACGGTTTGGTAAAACGCAAGCAATTTTTTTTCTTCATTCTGCCAGCAATAAACCTCCCTTGCCCTTAAGCAATTGGCCCGCATTTGTTGTTGTAATGGTTCATTGGCCAATAAAGCATTAATAGCAGAGGCTATGGATTGCGCCGATAAGTTATCTAATAAAATCGCTACTGGGTAATCATCATTGACCCTACGATATTCGGGATAATTCATGGTTATTTGTGGCAGGCCAGCCTGTACATAATCAAAAAATTTATTGGCCAAAGAATAAAACTGATTCAGGCCTTTTTCTTCAACCAGATTGATGCCTATAGTTGCCTGCTGCGCAAACGGCTGTAGTTCATCGGGCAAAAGCATGCCCTTTAATTCCACCTTAGCCGCAACCTCATTCTCGTAAATGAGTTGTTTAAGTTCTTTCATGAAGTTTCCATCACCACAAACAACCAATTTGCAATTAATATTTTTCATTGCAGGTATAAGAAACTCAAACCCCCGACCTTCGTTCACTGCTCCCTGGTACAATAAAAATTTTTCTGTCTTAGCAGACGGGGTTAATTTTTTCGAAAGAGGTACGTTTCTAATCACACTATAATTTTTGCCATAATTCCCCTTGAACTGATTGGCCAGTCCGTCACTCACCGTGTATCCCCAAAAAAACTTAGGAACGGTAAATCTTTCGATGCCCAGCCAAACCTTTTTTACCCGGGGCCTTGTTCGCACTTCTTTTAATTCTGTAAAATATTCATGTGCGTCATACACCCGGGGAATGCCTTTCAGTTTTGAAATAAACAAACAGGGCAGGATGGTATCCAGATCAATGGCGCAAAGGGCATCCATTTTCTTGTGGAGAAGAAAAAAGAAAAGCCGTAGGTTATATTCTGCATAAAACAAAAAACCTTTATTAAAAAAACAGCTTATTCTTTTTTGACGGAAGTTTTTGGGTTGAAGCGGCAGAGAGGTTGCAAGTTTTCTGCCCACCAGTGTCACTCCAAAACCCGCCTCTGCCAATGAACCACAAATGCGGTGCATGCGCTGATCAAAGGAGAGATCGTTGGTTACTGTAAAATAAATGCGCTTCAACAGGCGGAGTTTTTTGGATGATGGAACAACTTAATCGATTGTTAAAGTAATGGTAGTGAAAGAAAATAAATTGTCAATTTCCCGTTGACCAATCCACCGCTTTATATATCTTTTCAATGGCTTCTACCGTTTTCAGCCCGTCATAGGCATTGGCAAAACCCGCCTCTTCTTTGTTCAGGGCTTGCAGTAAATGCCGGTACACCTCGGTATGGTTGCTCATTGAGCCTTTATAATTAAAATAATCGTTCGATGAATTCTGCGGCGCCGCAAACTCATGATCACTTTCCAGTAACAGGTATTGAACTTCGTTCAAGTACTCCCCGCCAATCCGTAGGGTACCCTTCTCGGCTAAGACGGTCAGGGCGATCTCGTGGTTTTTCTTATACGCATTGACCGACCAGTGCAAAGAGCCAAGAGCTCCGTCCTTCATATAAAGCGAAGCCACGCCGGTATCCTCAAATTCGATACTGGAATTGTGTGCCAGGTTTTTCCTGAAGCCCTTTACCTGCTGCACTTCTCCAAATAAGCTGATCACGGCATCAATATAATGACTGAACTGCGTATATAAGGTTCCGCCATCGGGAAACAGTTTGCCGTGCCAATCGGTGTAATACTCCGCAGGACGGTTCCATAAACAACTCAGATGGAAACTATAGATCCTTCCGAGTTTGTTGTTATCCATCAGGTTTTTTAACTGCAGCAAAATAGGGTTGTAGCGGTTTGATTTCACAACAAACAAGTGGCGCCTTGAAAATTTTTCAGTTTCGATGATTTGCCAGGCGGCAGCAGTCGTAAGACACAAAGGCTTTTCGCACAACACATGCTTTCCGGCCTGCAACGATTTTATGGAATGTTCGGCATGGTATCCGTTGGGGGTACAAATAGAAACAACATCCACGTCCGTTTCGTTCTTTAGCAGGTCATCGATCGAATAATAAGCGGCACAGTTGTACTCCCTGGCCAACCGGTCGGCCCGTTCCGGAACATTGTCGCAAACCGCTTTGAGCCGGCCTACCCGTTGTATGTTTTCTGCATGCTTTCGGGAGATCCGTCCGCAGCCAATGAGTGCAAATTGGTACATGGCTTCAAAAATAATCAGTATAAAATAAAAAGCTCCCCAAACGGAGAGCCTTTACGAAAACCAAAAAAACAATTTTACATGTTCATGTTGCCCATGTCCACAGGATTTTCCGCTTTTGTGTTCTTACGCTTGAACAGGGTGGCGTCGAATTTTCCGAAACGGTAGTTGAAGTTCAGGCGGAACACCTGCGCATCCCGTCTGCGCTGCGTATCCTGAATAAAGAATTCAGCCTGGGAATGGGCATCGTACAAGCGGGTTCTGAAAATATCGTTCACGTTTAAGGAAACAGAGGCCTTTCTTTCTTTAAGGAACTCAAACCGGATGGCCGCGTCCACACCGTAGTTGGGGCGAATGAAACCCTGTGCCGAAGAATTGTTTCCGCCAAACATTCCGCCGCCGCGTCCAAACATTCCGCCGCCGCCGACAGGGGAGGAAATGATCTTGGATTGGTAGTCGCCGGAAAGCTGCAGCGAAAAATTTTTGGGCAACCGGATGTTGTTATTGATTTTGAAAAAATAACTCACAAACTGGTCGGGGTTGGGGCCCTGGTTCAATTCAATTTTTGAAGTAAACAAGTTGGCGTTTGTGGTCAGGTCCCACCACTTGGTTATTTTGTTTTTCCCCGTCAGTTCCAGGCCGGTGATATAGCTTCGGTTGGCATTGATATAAGAGGTAACAATGGCGCTGTCTTCAAAAGCCGGCACAAATTCTCTTTGCTGAAAGCGGGTAATGAGGTCGTTGGTGTTTTTGAAATACAGGGAAGCCAAAATATTATCCCGGTTCTTGAACGACTTGGAATACGACAACTCAAAGGAATTGGTGAACTCCGGGTTCAGGCCCGGGTTGCCCCGGCTGACATTGATTGAATCCGAAATGTCGACGAAGGGAAAGAGCTGCCAAAAACCCGGACGGTTGATCCGGCGGCTGTAGTT
>JAEVYV010000012.1 GCA_023392575.1 Bacteroidota bacterium
GATTCCTTCGGGCTTTTTCACCTGTTTGCCCCGGGGCTGCGGCCCATCGTCCGAAGGGTCCCAAACCCTGACGGCAATGACCTGATTCCCTTTTTGCAAATAAGGAGTTATGTCAAAAGAAAAAGGATCGTACCCTCCCTGGTGGGTGCCGGCCAATTTACCATTCACGTATAGATCGCACTGCCAGTCAACCGCACCAAAATGAAGCAGCACCCGCTTGTCTGCGAACGAACCGGGCATAGACAGGGTGGTCTGATACCACAACACACTGTCCTTCCCCACCCTTTTTGCCACACCAGACAAAGCCGACTCCACAGCATACGGCACCAGGATTTTTCCATCGAAGGCAGCCGGATGCTCTGTTTTGTCTTTGGATTCGATTTTATAGTTCCAAAGGCCATTCAGGTTCTGCCATTTCTCCCGAACCATTTGGGGGCGGGGGTATTCGGGCAGCGGGGCCGAGGCGTTAACATCCTTTGCCCAGGGGGAAACAATATGTTCCTGCACCATCTGCCAGTTGCCTTGCTGCGCAGAAAGCCCAAACACCTGGATCAGCAGCACGAAAAGAAGAAATGTTTTTTTCATGTTGTTCTTTTTACTGAATGTTTGAAAGACCGATCAGTCCTCTAGCTGTAAGATATAAAAATCCACTGTTTGGTATAAGCGAACCTGCTTGCCCTTGCAGAATTTTCTTTGCGTGGTTCCACCAGGCGATCAAAAAGAATGAACAGGGAAAAAAGCAACCCGAAACAGCTTTGTTTTTGAAAAGGCAAGCAATCGAGCCCTTTTTTGTCAGGCTATGATTTTTATTCAAACAAAATAGTAAATTCAAACATCTTAATTTATTTGACATGCACAATACCCGTCGCCAGTTTGTAAAAAACGCAGCTACCATAGCTGCCGGCTTTGCCTTATCACCAAAAGTTTTCGGCATGGATACTGCAAAAAACTCTTTTCAGATTTCCTTAGCGCAATGGTCTTTGCATAAAGCACTGTTTGCAAAAAAGATGGACAACCTGGATTTTCCTTCCATTGCAAAAAACACGTACGGCATCAGCGTGGTGGAATACGTAAACCAGTTTTTTAAAGACAAGGCGGAAAACACCGCCTATTTAAACGACTTGTTGCAACGCTGCAAGGACAACGGCGTACAAAACCATTTAATCATGGTTGATGGAGAAGGCGGCCTGGCCGAATTGGATGAGAAAACAAGGATAAAATCAGTGGAAAATCATTATAGATGGGTGAACGCGGCAAAATACCTTGGTTGCAAAACCATCCGGGTAAATGCATACGGGAACGGCAGCCGCGAGGATGTTCAAAAAGCAGCGGTGGACGGCCTGAGCCGGCTGGGCGAATACGGCGCAAAGGAAGGGATCAACATCATTGTTGAAAACCACGGAGGCTTTAGCTCGGACGGTCAGTGGCTGTCCGGCGTCATGAAACAGGTGGGCAAAAAAAATGTAGGCACCCTGCCGGACTTTGGTAATTTTTGTTTGAAACGCGGCGAAAACTACACCTGCCTGGAACAGTATGACCGCTACAAGGGCACCGAGGAGTTGATGCCTTATGCCAAGGGTGCCAGTGCCAAAACCTACGATTTTGACGAAGAAGGCAACTGTATTGAAACCGATTATTACAAAATACTCAACATATTGAAAAAGGCCGGCTTTAACGGCTACATCGGTATTGAGTACGAAGGAAGCAAGTTGAGCGAAGAAGAAGGGATTAAAAAAACAAAAGCTTTGCTGGAAAAGGTGGCCAAGTCCACAGGATATAAAGTAATTTAATTCCAGGCAACGAACTGGTGCACACTACAGCAAACAATCCGGCATCCAGCACACAGACAGCTCTTCAGCAAGAGCTATGACAAAAGCTATTTAAAGTTGGTTTCTAATAAAAAAGACAAGAGCATACACTCTTGTCTTTTTTATGCTTGTTTTTGCCACATGCAAAATATCTGTTGCCAGATCTCTGCGTTAATCCGAACAATCTCGGGGTATAATTACCGTCCGTGATAGAGACAACGGCCTTTCTTAAATAAAGAAGGAACGCCCCTTTCTCAGGTTTATCAAAACAGCACAACCTGCTTAAAAAGCCCCACGCCAACTGTTTTAAACTCATTGCCCACCTTGTATTTGATTCGCTTCCAAAACAGCCAGTCGTCCACTTCCACCGCTTTGCTGGTGGCATCCATAAACTGCTCGTAGTAAGCGGGGTACTTGTATTTATCAGGTGTTTTATCTCCCCAGGTATGTTCCACGGCTTTGATGATGCAGGTCTTGTTATCAGGTTTGCTTACAAAAGCAATAAACCCAACAAAGGCCACCAACAGTATCAGCAAAAACTTTCTCATTGCTAACTAAAATAATAAAAAGGCCTTACAGCCTTTTTATTTTAATGTTTCGAAACCAAACGTCGTCGCCATGATCCTGCAGCCCAATCTTCCCTTTTTGATAAGTACCAAAACCAGGCATGTCTTTAAATTTGCTTATAGCAACCATTTGCTTCCAGTGATCATCCCACAGGGTAGTAGACAAAGTATGCTGGCCGTTCATGTAGAAATCCAGCTTGCCTTTGTTGGCAACGATCTCCACGGCATTCCATTCCCCGGCGGGCTTTACCGCTTCTTTGCCGGCTAACAGATCGTACAAATCGCCGGCCCGGTGCGTGTACAGTTTGGCATCGCTGTGCCCGGGCTGCGTAGCCGTTCCGTTATCCAGCACCTGCATTTCCGGTCCTGTTTGCCAGGGGTATTGGTACTTGGCGGGATCTTCATTTATATAAAAAATGATTCCGCTGTTTCCCTTGGGCGATATTTTCCATTCCAGCTTTAAATGAAAATTATCAAACTCCTGGTCGCTGATGATGTCGCCACCCTCAGCCGTTTGCCATTCTTTTTTGCTGGCCGCATCTAAATGCAAGGCATTATCCTCCACCTTCCACGCTTTCCCAATGGTTGTTTTGCCGTAGGTGTGCCACCCATTTGTTGTTTTTCCGTCAAATAAAGAGATCCACCCTTTATCGTCTTTGGCAGCTCCGTTATTGGCCGATTCCATGGTTGTTTGGTTTGTGGTGTTACAAGCAAAAAAAGCAGAAGCAAAAAGCAAGTACGTTAGTTTATGCATGGGTTATTTTTTGAGTGACATTATGTATTTCACCATGGCCTTGGCATCGTCTTTTGCCAAAGAGGGATGGGGCGTCATGGGAACAGTACCCCAATTTCCGGCGCCGCCCTTGATGATCTTCTCCGAGAGGGAATCTATCACCGCATCGTTGTGTGGATACTTAGCCGCTACATCCATATAAGAAGGGCCTGTAGATTTGGCTTCTACCTGGTGACAGGTCAGGCAGTCGCTGGTGGCCACCAGGTTCAACCCTTTTTCCACTTCAGGATCTTCTGCTTTTGCAGGCGTTTCCTCTGTCTTTGCCTCGGTCGACTTCTCCGCTGTATTGTTATTACCACAACTAGCTACGAAAGCAATAATAGAAAAAAGTACAAGCGTTTTTTTCATGATGTTGTTATCTTTTAAAAGTGAACATTATTCTAATCCAAGAATACTCCTGTTGAACTTTTGGCCTTCACCGGTTTTGGCAAAATCATCGAATGCTTTTTCCGTTACCCGGATGATATGATCCTTAATGAACTGTGCTCCTTCCCGGGCGCCGTCTTCGGGATGTTTGAGGCAGCACTCCCATTCCAGCACCGCCCATCCGGCATAGTTGTACTGCGTCAGCTTGCTGAAAATGGCTTTAAAATCCACCTGTCCGTCTCCTGGTGAACGGTAGCGGCCGGCACGGTTCAGCCAGCTTTGGTAGCCACCAAAGGTACCCTGTTTTCCGGTAGCATTGAACTCGGAATCTTTTACATGAAAAGCGCGGATGCGTTCGTGATAGTTATCTATGTATTCGAGATAATCCAACTGCTGCAGTACAAAATGCGAGGGATCGTACAGCAGGCAGGCACGCGGATGATGGTTCACCTGTTCCAGGAACATTTCATAGGTGATGCCGTCAAACAAATCTTCGGAGGGGTGAATCTCGTAACACACATCCACTCCGCATTCGTCAAAAGCATTTAAAATAGGCAACCAGCGCCGGGCAAGCTCCCTAAAGCCCTCCTCCACCAAACCGGCAGGACGTTGCGGCCAGGGATGAAAAAAAGGCCACAACAACGAGCCGCTAAACGATGGGCAAGCGGTGATGCCCAGATTTTGGCAGGCCCTGGCTGCGTACTTCATTTGTTGCACCGCCCATTCCGTGCGGGCCTTGGGATTGCCGCGAAGTGCTTCGGGGGCAAAGCCATCAAACAACACATCATAGGCCGGGTGAGTTGCCACCAACTGCCCCTGGATATGCGTAGCCAGCTCGGTTATTTCCAACCCGCAATCATTCACCAGGCCTTTTAGTTCGTCGCAATAGGTTTTGCTTTCCGCCGCTTTTTCCAAATCAATGCAACGGGGATCGTTTGTAGGAATTTGCACCCCCACAAAACCCAGGCTCTTGGCCCACTGACAAATGGTTTTCAGATCGTTGAACGGTGGCTCGTCGCCAAGAAACTGTGCTAAAAAAATTCCGGGTCCTTTTATCGTTTTCAATTGTTTTAGGTTTTGAGTTTTGTTTTTGGTTATCGGCATGGTTGCTACTATGTGGCGTCCCTTGTGTCACTCACTTGTGCGTTCGGTAATTCTACGGAGCTATGCGCCATCAGATCTCAGTAATCGGAAAGAAAACCGAAGGTTCATTGCAACATCTGATGGCGGGTACCGAAAGCTGAACACCCGGCTGCTGCACAAAAATGCTCAATAGTTATCGAAACAGGCAACTACGATCGCAGCAATGCGGGTATAAAATTTAAATAAAAGATCAAAGAGCTAACTTATCCCAGACCATCACACTTTGAACTCCATCCACTTCTCCGATGATTGTGCAGAGGCCACTACATTATCAATGAAGGCCATTCCCCGAACACCTTCTTCCACCCTTGGAAAATCCAGCATTTCTTTTGTCGGCTCCTGCCCGTTAAGACGGGCTTGTAAGGTCTGGGCAAAATTGTGGTAAATATTTCCAAACGCTTCCAGGTATCCTTCGGGGTGGCCGCCCGGTGTGCGGCAATTCTGGGTGGCAAAACTGGAAAGCCTGTCGGTATAGCCGGCACCCGCCCGCAGAATCTCGGCAGGTTTGTCAAGCCATTTCACCACCAGGGTGTTTGGCTCTTGTTGCTTCCACTCGATACCGCCTTTTTCACCGTAAATGCGTATGGTTAAATTGTTTTCCTCACCGGCGGCCACCTGCGTTGCGATCAGCACCCCCGAGGCGCCGTTGTCGAATTTTAATAAAACCCCGCCGTCATCGTCCAAAATTCTGCCTTCCACCACGGTATTCAGGTCGGCACAGAGCTTGGTGATCTTTAACCCGGAAATGTACTCGGCCAAATGTGCCGCATGGGTTCCGATATCGCCCATGCAGCCGCTCTTGCCCGATTTTTTGGGATCGGTTCTCCAGGCTGCCTGCGCATTGCCTTCCCGTTCGCTCAACCGGCTCAACCAGCCCTGCGTGTATTCAACATATATCTTTCGGATTTTTCCCAGCGTTCCTTCCTGGATCATAGCCCTCGCCTGCTTGACCATCGGATACCCCGAATACGTGTGGGTGAGGCAAAGCAGCAACCCGGTTTCCGCCACCTTTTGCTGTAGTTGTTTGGCCTCTTCCAGGGTAAAGGTCATGGGCTTTTCAATCACCACATGAAACCCATGCTCCAGCGCCATCATGGCCGGTGCAAAGTGAGCGAAATTGGGCGTAACAATGGTTACGAAATCAATCCGCCTATCGGCCGGCAACGCACTTTCCTTTTTGATCATCTCCTCGTAGTTCAGGTAGATCCTGTCCTCCGGAAGAAACAATGATTTACCCGAATCAACCGCTACCTCCGGGTTAATGCTTAAGGCCCCGCAGGAGAGTTCTACCAAACCATCCATGTTCAGGGCTATGCGGTGAACGGCGCCAATAAACGCATCCTTTCCGCCGCCAATCATACCCATTCTTAGTTTTCTCATATTTATGCTGATTTTTTGAAAAGATTTAAAACCACGAATCCCACAAGTTAATGCGAATCAACCCTCCGAGTTATGTTGTCCCTTCTGCTTTTCTTGTTTTCACCTGCCGTCACCGGAACTCTTCTCTTTTTGCTTTTGCTAAATTTAAGAATGTATTTCATTCGTTCCGAAGTTCATTTTTTCATCATGTGTATTTTTTGTGCGCAGAAAAGCCCTTGCATTTTCAAAAAATAGTACATTTAGCAAACGACTAACGATGCAAAAGGGATCCTTCACTTATAATCCAACATTTTGTGACACAGGGTTTTTGCACCCTGTGCTTTCTTTTTTACAACCATTTATCAAAACAGATTGCGCATGAAACCAACGACACGTATCCAGCTGTCCTCCATGATGTTCCTGAATTTTTTTATCTGGGGGGCCTGGTTTGTTACCCTGGGCACCTACCTGGGCAAGGCACTCAGTGCCAGCGGTACGGAAATTGGCCTGGCTTACCTAACACAATCCATTGGCGCCATCGTTGCTCCGTTCATCATTGGATTGATCGCCGACCGCTTTTTCTCCGCCCAAAAAATCCTGGGTGTGCTGCACATTGCGGGGGGCCTGTTGTTATGGAATGCCTCTGCTTCTGATAGCTTCGGAAGTTTTTACCCCAACATCCTGATTTACATGATCCTGTTTATGCCCACGCTGGCCCTGGTCAATTCCATTTCTTTCCGGCAAATGGAAAACCCCAGCAAGGATTTTCCTTTGATCCGTGTGTTGGGAACCATTGGCTGGATCGTTGCCGGATTTGCGATAAGCCTTTTTGGCTGGGACCAACAAAACAGCGAAGGTCTGTTGGCCAATACTTTTAAAATGGCGGCCATTGCCTCCATCGTGCTGGGGCTGTTCAGCTTTAGCTTGCCCAAAACCCCGCCTGCCAAAAAAGGCGAAAAAACCTCTGTTGGTGAAATGCTGGGACTCGACGCCTTGCGCTTGTTAAAGAACAAATCTTACCTGTTGTTTTTCATTGCCTCCGTGGCCATCTGTATTCCTTTGGCTTTTTACTACAATTTCACCAATCTGTTTCTAAACGAAAAAGGCATGCAATCCACAGCCAGCATTCAGTCTTTGGGACAGGTTTCGGAAATATTGTTCATGGTGCTGATGCCCTTGCTGTTTGTGCGGCTGGGAGTCAAAAAAATGTTGGCCATTGGCATGATCGCCTGGGCGGTCCGCTACGTTTTGTTTGCCTACGGCAACATCGACGCCGGTTACTGGATGCTGCTCACCGGTATTGTACTGCACGGCATTTGTTACGACTTTTTCTTTGTTACCGGGCAGATTTACACGGATAACCTGGCAGGCGAAAAATTCAAAAGTGCCGCTCAGGGACTGATCACCCTGGCCACCTATGGAGTGGGCATGCTCATTGGCTCCCTGGTTTCGGGGCCCATTGTCGATGCGTATGCAACGCCTGGCAACCATGACTGGAAAATGATTTGGCTGATACCTGCTGGCATTGCACTGGTGGTCGCATTGCTGTTTATTTTATTGTTCCGGGAAACAAAAAAAATGGCCATTACAGAAGAAAGCACGGAAAAAGGCCTGGCCGCTTCCCCGCTAACTTAATGACTAAAACCTTGAAAAAATTGGAACGAAGAGAAGTGGTAAAGCATATGTTGCTGGGCGCAACTGCCTTGGCCATGGCGCCGGCAGCCGCCACAGCAAGTTGCGGCGATGTTAAAAATCACCGGATGAAGGGCAATATCAACCACTCGGTTTGCCAGTGGACCTATAATTTTCTTACATTGGAGGAATTATGCGTGGCGGTGAAAGAGATTGGCTTTGCGGCCATCGATCTGGTGGGCCCTGAGGACTGGAACATACTGAAAAAGCACAACGTCTTTTCTTCGATGTGCAACGGTGCGGAAATCAGCCTGGTAAAAGGCTGGAACGACAAGCAGTATCATGCTACACTGATCAAAAATTATACAGAGCACATCAACCTGGTTGCCGCTGCCGGTTACAAAAACTTAATTTGCTTCAGCGGCAACCGCAACGGCATGGATGATGAAACCGGCTTGAAAAACTGCGCCGAAGGCTTGCAGCAAATTATAGCGCTGGCCGAAAAAAAAGGCGTGGTGCTACATATGGAGCTGTTGAACAGTAAGATTGACCACAAGGATTATATGTGCGATCATTCGGCCTGGGGCGTTGAACTGTGTAAGCGAATCGGATCCCCCAACTTTAAATTGCTTTATGATATCTACCACATGCAAATTGACGAGGGAGATGTGATCCGCACCATTAAAAACAACCACGAGTATTTTGGCCATTACCATACAGCCGGCGTACCGGGCAGACACGAAATCGACGAAACGCAGGAGCTTTATTACCCGGCCATTATGGAAGCCATCAAACAAACAGGTTTTAAAGGTTATGTAGCGCAGGAATTTATTCCAACAGGTAAAGACGGTAAAGAAAAACTCAATGCTTTGAAAAAAGCCGTTCAAACCTGTGACGTATAAACGATTTTCATTTAACCCGAACTATAAACTAAAAAACTACAAACGAATTCTATGGCTGATAACACTTTTGACGCAATTGTGGTAGGCTCCGGCATCAGCGGAGGCTGGGCCGCTAAAGAGCTCACCGAAAAGGGGCTTAAGGTTTTGTTGCTGGAACGAGGACGAAATATTGAACACATAAAAGATTATGTAAATGCCAACAAAAACACCTGGGAGTTTCCGCACCGCGGCGGCAGAACGCAAAAAATGATCGAGGACTACCCGGTACTAAAAAGGGATTATCCTTTAAATGAAACCAACCTGGACTTCTGGGTGAAGGATAAAGAATGCCCGTATACCGAAGTAAAACGTTTTGACTGGTTCCGTGGCTACCAGGTAGGGGGCCGGTCGCTGATGTGGGGCCGCCAAAGCTACCGCTGGAGCGATTTTGATTTTGAAGCCAATGCAAAAGACGGCATTGCCGTGGACTGGCCCATCCGTTATAAAGACATTGCTCCCTGGTACGATTATGCGGAACGCTTTGCAGGCATCAGCGGCTCCAAAGAAGGATTGGCCGAGTTGCCGGATGGAGAGTTTCTCCCCGCCATGGAAATGAATTGCGTGGAAAAAGACGTTGCCGCCAGAATTAAAGAAAAGTTGAAACGCCACATGATCATTGGCCGTGTGGCCAACATTACCGTTCCGCTTCAGGCCCGAACCAATTGCCAGTACCGCAACAAATGCTGGCTGGGGTGTCCGTTTGGCGGCTATTTCAGCACACAGTCGTCCACGTTGCCTGCCGCCATGAAAACCGGCAACCTGACGCTCAGGCCTTTTTCTATTGTAACAGAACTGATTTACGATAAAGACACGAAAAAAGCAAAAGGCGTTCGGGTGTTGGACGCAGAAACCAATCAAACCTATGACTATTTCTCAAAGATCGTCTTTGTAAACGCCTCTGCCATGAACAGCACCTGGATCTTAATGAACACGGCTACCGACATTTGGCCGGGAGGCTTGGGCAGCAGCAGCGGCGAGTTGGGACACAACCTGATGGACCACCACTTCCGCGTAGGCGCCAGCGGACGAGCGGAAGGATACGAAGACAAATACTATTACGGCAGAAGACCCAATGGTATTTACGTGGTGCGTTATCGCAACCTCTTTGGAGATAAAAGAGATTACGTACGCGGCTTTGGTTATCAGGGCGGCGCCAGCCGTTCCGGCTGGGGACGTGAAATAGCCGAACTAAATATTGGCGGCGAATTTAAAGATGCCTTGACAGAACCCGGCCCGTGGAGCATGGGCATGACGGCTTTTGGTGAAATGCTGCCTTACCACGAAAACAAAATTTCGCTGGATAAAACCAAAAAAGACAAATGGGGCCTGCCGGTGCTGGCCATTGACTGCGAAATCAAAGAAAACGAGAAAAAAATGCGCAAGGACATGGCGCAGGATGCCGTAGAAATGCTGGAAGCCGCCGGCTTGAAAGACGTTCGCCCATATGACAACGACTACTACCCCGGCATGGGCATTCATGAAATGGGCACAGCCCGTATGGGCAGAGACCCCAAAACTTCTGTGCTGAACGAGTGGAACCAGGTCTGGGATGCCAAGAACGTGTTTGTCACCGATGGTGCCTGCATGACCTCCGCCTCTTGCGTTAACCCGTCATTGACCTATATGGCATTAACGGCAAGGGCCTGTGACTATGCCGTAAAGGAGTTAAAGAAAAAGAACCTATAACATCAACCTTGGATTGTCAATGGTGAATGAAAGCGTCTGTGCATTCAATCAAGCGGCAGATAGGCCGTGAATGAATAATGAGTAAAACAAACCAATGTAAGAAGAGAGAGTGTGTGCACTTAAGAAGCGTCAATTCACCATTGCCCATTCACCGTTCACTGTTTTGTTGAACTAAACTGATTTACCAACATGTCTGAAAAGAACAACCAATCTGCCAACCAAAATTCAAGAAGGGAATTCATTAAGAACACGGCAATCGCAACAGCAGGCTTTTTTATTGTACCACGGTTTGTTTTGGGTAAGGGATACGTAGCCCCCAGCGACCGGTTGATCGTAGCCGGCATCGGCGTAGGCGGCAAGGGGGAAAGCGACATCATGAGTTTTTACAAGTCCGGCAAGGCCGACATCGGTTTTCTGTGCGATGTTGACGACCGCCGGGCCGCCACGTCCATTAAAAACTTTCCCAAAGCAAAATATTACAAAGACTGGCGGGAAATGCTGGACAAAGAAGCTAAAAACTTCGATGCCGTATCTGTGTCCACCCCCGACCACAACCACGCTGCTCCTACCCTTGCCGCCATGCAACTGGGCAAGCACGTGTACGTGCAAAAACCGCTGACCCACGACATTTACGAAGCAAGGGTATTAACCGATGCCGCCAAACGATACAAAGTGGTGACCCAAATGGGCAACCAGGGAGCGTCCGGCGACGGCGTAAGACAATTGATGGAATGGTACGACGCCGGAATAATCGGAGACGTGCACACCGTGTACTGCTGGACAGACCGTCCCGTGTGGCCACAGGGTATTCCCTGGCCCACGCAGAAAGCCGAAGTGCCCAAGGAGCTTGACTGGGATCTATGGTTGGGCACCGCGCCTTACAGAGACTATGTTGAAAAACTGGTTCCCTTTAACTGGCGCGGGTGGTGGGATTACGGAACCGGTGCCCTGGGCGATATGGGCTGCCACATTATTGAACCGGCCTTCCGGGTGCTGAACCTTCAATATGCCACAGACGTTCAGGCCAGCGTAGGCAGCGTATACGTAGACGAATTCAAAAGAGGGTATTTTCCCGAAAGCTGCCCGCCCTCGAGCCACGTCACCCTGCACTTTCCCAAAACCAATAAAACAAAAGGCAACGTAACCGTACATTGGATGGACGGGGGCATTCAGCCCGAACGCCCCGAAGAATTAGGCGCCAACGAAACCTTTGGCGATGGCGGCAACGGCACCCTGTTTATTGGCACCAAGGGCAAGATGATGTGCGGCACCTACGGCGCCAATCCAAAGCTCCTGCCCACCGCTCGTACCAACGAAGTAAAGGTGAAGCAAAAATACCCCCGCGTACCCAAAGGTGCGGAAGGGCATTACGCACAATGGGTGGAAGCCTGCATTGCCGGACATGGCAACCACGAAGTGAGTTCGCCGTTTGAAACCGCAGGGCCGTTAACCGAATCATTGTTGATGGCCAACCTCGCCATCAGGGCTTACGACATCCGGGTGCCCAGAGCCAACGGCAACGGCTTTACTTATCCGGGTCGTTACATTAAGCTGCTTTGGGATAACGACAACATGAAGGTGACCAATTTTGATGCCGTCAACCAGTTTGTAAAAAGAGAATACAGACAAGGATTCAGCCTGAACTTATAAGACAACCGGCAACCACCAACGGCGGTTGCCGGTCATGATAAACCAAAAAGCAAAACTTAAAACTTTAAATTTTTGAATATGGAACGCAGGGAAGCCGTAAAATACATCAGCATTCTTTTGGGAGGCACCTTGGTGGGCGCCGACGCTTTTCTTTCGGGCTGTAAAAGCAATACCGGAAAGCCCGGAGAATGGACCGCCGACGATATTGCCTATTTGAACGAGATCGCCGAAACCATTCTTCCTCAAACCTCCACCCCCGGCGCCAAAGCAGCCAACGTGGGGCAATTCATGACCGTTATGGTGAATGACTGTTATGAAGCCGGCGATCAACAAGCCTTCAGGGAAGGCATGGATAAACTCAACGAAGAAAGCAAGAAAAAATTCAGCAAGGATTTCATGAACATCTCACCCGACCAGCGCACAGAGCTGCTTATTGGTTTGGACAAAGAAGCCAAAGACTACCAGAAAAAAGTTTCTGAGTTCAACGGCGCCGAAGGAAAAAAAGAGAAAGAAGAAATTGCCAAAGGCAATAAAAATTACAAGCGGCAAAAAATGTCTCCGCACTATTTCTCTATGATGAAGCAACTAACCCTGCTGGGATACTTCACTTCCGAAGTGGGCTCTACGCAGGCATTGCGCTACGTTCCGGTTCCGGGCCGGTACGAGGGCTGTACCCCTTACAAAAAAGGCGACAGAGCCTGGGCATAACGAAAACCATACAACCATGCAATACAAACGCAGAGAGTTTTTAAAAACAGCCACTCTTTTGGGGTCGGGCGTTGCGCTGACCTCCTTTGGCAGCCTGCTCAGTTGCAAAACCGCAGCCGCAAGCAAATCCATTAACGAAAACTTTGGTTTGCAGCTCTACACCCTACGCGATGTTTTGCCAGCCAATCCCAAAGAGGTTCTTACCCAGGTCGCCTCCTACGGGTACAAACAAATAGAAAGCTACGAGGGGGCAAAGGGCATGTTTTGGGGCATGAAAAACACCGAGTTTAAAAAATTTATGGATGATCTGGGCATGACCATCGTTTCCAGCCATTGCGACATCAATAAAGATTTTGAACGCAAAGCGGAAGAAGCTTCTGCCATCGGCATGAAATACCTGATTTGCCCCTGGCTGGGCCCTCAAAAAAGCCTGGACGATTTTAAACGCCATGCCGAAACGTTCAACCAAAGGGGCGAAACCTGCAAAAAACACGGGCTGCGGTTTGCCTACCACAACCACGACTACAGCTTTTACCCGCAAGAGGGCCAGTTGCCGCAGGATGTCATGATGCAACTGACCGATAAGGACCTGGTGGACTACGAAATGGATATTTACTGGGTGGTAGCAGCCGGACAAGACCCCATTACCTGGTTCAACAAATATCCGGGCAGGTTTAAACTCAGTCACGTTAAGGACAGAAAAAAAGGAGCGCCGGCTTCTGAAAAAAATGCCTCGGTGATTTTGGGAACGGGGGAAATTAATTTTACCGAGATCCTGAAAACAGCAAGCCAAAAAGGCATGAGCTATTTCATTGTGGAGCAGGAAAAGTACGAGAACACCACGCCTTTGGACGCAGCAAAAGCCGATGCCGCATACATGAAGAACCTGAAAATATAGGTTATTTCCGGGTAGAATCTTTTGTGGTGGAATCGGTGACGGTTTTGTCCAACGACACACTGTTAATCGTATCCGGAACATTGCCATTCACATTCTCGATCGGCACATTTGGAGAATGCTGCTCTGTTGTAGTGGTTTTTGTTCCTCCGCCTGAACAGGAAACAAAAAACCCCGTAAAAAGACACCAAGCTAGTTTTTTCATGATTGAAGCGTTTCTATTCTAACCATTTTCAAATCTTACGCCAAACAGTTAAGGGGTGTCAAGTCTTGAAACAAGCATGTGGAAAATACGGTAATGCCGTATTTTTTTTAAATGTTGATAAATTATGTGCAGCGCCTAAAACAAGCTAAAATCAATCAATAAGACGATGTGAATAAACTCAACAGTTCGCTTCCCTCCCAGCAAGCTGTTCTTTAAAACCATTTGCCTGTGTAACTTGGGTGAGCAACGTTAAAAAATTGATCCAATACTTGGAATAACTAATCAGCCACCAATATCTGAAAACCTTTGAGGCTTCTGAATTTTCGGAAGCCTTTCTTTTTTTATCCGTGCCGCGGAATGGATATCCCTTTGAGCCTCCTGTATATCTCGGTAGCGTATTCGTCGGTCATGCCGCTTAAATAATCCAGGGCGCTCATTACCTTTTCGTACTTGCACGCCGTTTGTTCAAATTCGGTAAACTGATAGGGAAACAATTTCAACACCTTTTCTTCCTTATGCGAGGGCCTTTCTTTCAACAGGGCCGGAATAAAGAGATGCAACAACTCGGACATAACGTTGTAGCCCGCTATTTCCACCTGTATCACCGTATCGTGCCCGTAAATCTTTTTTACAGACACTTCCTGAATATCCTTCAGAGCACCGGTTTTCCGGTTGATGTGGTCGAGCAGGGTGTCGTTAAAGCTGCCTTCCAGTATGGCCTGCTGGTTTTCCCAAAAAACATCGGCGGCTTCATTGGCCAGTAGGTTGATTACCTTGGCCCGAATAAAGG
>JAEVYV010000017.1 GCA_023392575.1 Bacteroidota bacterium
CTTGTTGTCTTCGCGGAAGGAGTAGTGGCGGCTTTGCACGAAGTGGCGCTTCCTGTCTTCTGGGCACAAGGTAAGACGGTGGGGAAATTCCCAGGGAGCTTTAGTAGCGGTAGGGTAGTCGCCATGCGTCACATTGCGGCCCCGGTCTAGGAGCAGAACCCTTAGTCCTTTTTCACACAATTCCTTGGCGGCCCAGCCGCCGCTGATGCCGGAACCGACAACAATGGCATCGTAGGTGTTTTGCTGTTTTGCTTTGGTGTTGAGTAGTGGATCGCCGGGCATGGTAATAGTTTATAGTTTGTGGTTTGTAGTTTATAGTTCCTTGAAAGTTAAAGAGGATTTATAGAAATCCGGAAGGCTTTGAAAATAGTAATCATAGTTTATTGTTTGTCGTTTCCTACAATTCGAAGAGGTTTCAAAAACTGATAAGGCTATACGTTCTAAATACTAAAGCTTGTTTTGTTTCTATAAGATGCTCCGGTCTAAATTAACTACAAACTGGAAACTACAAACTCTTGATGTGCTTTTTCATTGCCAGCGGATAGTCTGCTATGGCTATTTCGGGCTCGGCAATCCCGGGTTGCCATAACTTTTCCCATTCAAAGCTGTAATAGCCTTTGTAGTTGCCGTTCCGTAAGGCATCAATGGCTTCAAAGATGGGCACATCGCCCCGGCCCAGCAAGGTGTACTGCGGTTTGCCCTCCACCAGTCGGGCATCTTTGATATGGGTATGACGAATGTATCTTTTTAATTGCCGAAAAGCTTGCGCCGGTGGTTCTTTGGTGATGGTCCACATATTGCTGACATCCCATACCAGGCCCACATGAGAATGGCTGGCGGCCTGCATGACGGTTTTTAAATCTTCGATCCAAACCACATCGCCATGGGTTTCCATCAACACGGTAACGTTTTTTTCCTTGGCATAATTGCCCAATTCCAGCAAGTGTTGGGCAATGCGGTTCAGGGTTTGCTTTTTGTCTTCCTCCTTCGGCAGATTATTGGGAAACACCCGCACATAGGGGCAGTTTAGTTGCCCGGCCAAATCAATAAAGCGTTTGGCTTCATGCAGGTTTTTTTCTTTTTCCGCTTCATCAGCTACATGCAGGTTGGCCGACGAGCCCAGTCCCACAAACTGCAGTCCCTTTTGTTTCATCAACGCCAGGGTTTCCTTTCTGTTTTCCTCGGTATGGAATTCGGGACATCGGGTCAGGTCCATTTGACGTAGAAGGCCCCGCACTTCAATTCCCTTATAGCCATGCTGCACGGCAAAGTCGGTGATCTGTTGAAGGGTCCAGTCAGGACAACCAAGGGTAGAAAACGATAACAACAGGTTTTTCCTGCGCAGGTCAAAAGAACTGCCCACCACCAGGCCCGCCAGCGCCAGGGCGGTGGTGTGTAAAAACTCTTTGCGGTTTACAGGGTTCATGCATTTGTGGTTTGCTGCTGAAGATACAATAAGCGGATGAACCGGCGGGATTATTTGCAGGGTTATGGGCCAAAAGCAGTGGGGTGCCGGTATATAAAGGCTATAGGAACCCTGTGGCGCCTGCGTTGGTTTGAGTAACGTTTATAGACAAAAGGAGGGTTTGTAAGCAAATAAAAAAAGCAGCAGGTTACTGCTGCTTTCCGATCTTGTAACGTGACCCACTGTTATTGTCGCAAAGCAATTTCACCCACATCCGTGGTTTGTCCATCGGTTACCACCACGCTGTCTTTCGCTGCATTTTGGTAAGGTTGCTTTGCTTCTATAATAAGCCGGTAAACGCCTGCCTTGGCATTGGCAATTTCAAACGTACCCTGGTTAATGGTTGTCCGCAAAGTGTCTGATTGTGAAATGGCCCAGGCTCGTACCCCTGCGTCTGCCGGTGTCACTGTTCCTTTAATGGAGGTTGTTTGTACATGGAAGAAAGAAAATAGTCCCGCTGTTGCAATAACAAGGCCCGCAAGAGCCGCTCTTGTCTTTTTCATAATATAGGTTTAAAGGTGAAAAAAGCTAATGATTAGGGTTGGATCGTTAGCTAAATGAGCAGGGTTGGGATCTCAGCAATTGTTCTTTGTCATCGTTACCCCCGCAATGCAACAACTATACCTTTTCAAACACCGCTAATGTTTTTTTTGGGCATTACAAAAGTTTTAACAAATAGGCTGATCCTTGGCGACGAACTCAGACGGTTTGAAATGCCGGCACTGTTGGGGCAAATGCTTTACTGTAGGTAAAGGCAGCGCTTTTGCCGGGCCTTTGAAAGTGAAAGAATGTGATGGAGGAACTCCATAACGGCCATTTGGTTGAATGAAGGGCAGAAGGGAATTCGGTTGTTACGATGATTTTGAGACCAGTCGTTTGATTGCGAACTTTAATTTTTATTCAGATCATTCTATCGGGCAACAACAGGGTGATCATGGTTTCAGCTTTCTCTGATGACGGTCATTGTTTGCGAAAACAGAATCGCTGAACCTTTATGGTCATGTCGAAAAGGGCACACATACCATATACCGCCTGGATTGTTTTTTCATGGCTCATGATGCTTGTGCTGGCGTGCATTTTTTTGCTGGAAAAGAAATTCATAGGCCGTTAAAAGCCATACGACGCTGATGTTCTGTCTTGCCGGCACAACAAAGCGCCGCAGAAAAGTCTTCGCTATTTTTGATCTGTAAGCAAAACGAAACATTGCCCGGTAAACGGCAGGAGCCACAACTGTCGTCAATCCAGCTTCTTCAAAAAAATGTTCCGGAACTCAATGGGCTGCCCTTCGCTTTGCAAGGCAATATAGCCCGAGGTAAGTGGTTTGCCCGGCCGCCATAAAGCCGTATCGTACCCTTGCACCACGCCGCCGCCCATGGTGGGTTTGCTGTATTGCAGCACCGTATCGCCATTGATGATATGAGTGATGAGGGAATCGTGCAGCACCATCAGTTCGGCCCTTACCCATTCGTTTTTTTCGTAGGTTTTGGAGGTGGAGTTCAGGCAATGGCTGCCGTAGGGCTTGCCCTGGTAAACGATCTCCGTTCCCGGTGAACACATATTACCTGTGGGACGGGGCTTTCCATCGCCCAGTCCGGCCAGAAACTGCATTTCCACCGAGATGGGCCAGTTCTGTTCTTTGGGCATGGTGCGTGGATCCTGGGAGTGAAACATCACGCCGCTGTTCAAAAGCGTATATCCCGGCGCTCCTTGCTGCAACGTTCCCGAAAAACGGTATTCGAGTTTCAGGTGATAGTTGGAAAAAGGTGTTTGGTAATAGAGGTGACCAAATTGGTCGCTGAACTCGCCGTACTGATCGTATCGACCCTTGATCATGCCGTCTTCGGCCCGGAAGGTATTGCCAAAATTTACCCCCACCTCGTGGTGATGTATCTTTACGATCCAGTCATCAAGGTCCTTTCCGTTGAAAAGTTGGATCCATTCCCCGTTGGTTTGACCGCCTTGGACCTTTTTTCCCAGCCTGGTCTGAGGGGCGCAAGCGGAGACAAAAACGCAACCTGCTATCAGGAGCGTAAAAAACAGGTTGGTGGTTTTTCTCTTCATCTGTAGCTATTGAAATGGCTAAAGATAAAGCAATGTGTGGTTATGGTGGTCCCGTTGTGGCGGACTGGTTTGCAAGGTATAATCAGTCGTGGTTTTTGCAGTCGAAGACGGTCTTGGAAAACTTGTTAAAGGATTTTTATGGAAAGAAAATGAATCTGTGTCTTACCAAAAAAACCAAACAATATGAGAACAAACTTTCTTTTCTTGGCTCTCGTTTTTGTCTTTTCTTCTTGTAATGCTGATAAAGAGCAGCGAACAATTAACGTAACCGGACAGGGAAAAATCAAAGTAGTACCCGATATGGTTGAACTTTCTTTAAGGGCTTATTCCGTAAAACCGGCCATGAAAGATGCTGTTAGCGAAACCCAGGCCGCTGTCAATGAAATCATTGCTGTTTGCCGGAAATACATTGTGCATCCCGCCGACCTGAAAGTCAGCAGCATTTCTACCAACAAGGCCTATGAATACCGGAGCGGGAAAGAACAGTTTGTGGGTTACGAAGCCTTGCAGGTGCTGGACGTGACGCTGAAAGACATTTCAAAGATTGAGCGTTTTACGGAAGAACTTTTGGCTACAAAAATTTCACGGATCGAGAACGTTCGGTACAACCACACAAAGGCGGATAGCCTTCTGCGGGAGGTGAACCTGATGG
>JAEVYV010000261.1 GCA_023392575.1 Bacteroidota bacterium
TCTTTTTCATTGTCTTTTTTGGGGTATTTTGATGTGCAGCCCCGGTTTTGCCAGATCGGAAGGCTTTTGAACGATTTCTTTGTTCACCGCCATGATCTCCTCAATGGACACCCCGTATTTTCGTGCGATGTCGGCCAGCGTGTCTTTTTCTTCCACAATGTATTCGGCAATCACATAAGAGCGGGACTCAGCCCCCTCCTGCCTGGGCCCACCTCCTGCACTGCTGTCGTTGGTTCTGCCTTCCTGCATCATATTTGTTTTACTAAAAACCACCTAAATACTATGCCACAGACCCAATTGGGTTCTGCTTCCCGGAATTTTTCTAAAACAAACTGATGAACATCATTGCCGGCGCCTTGTTTTTTTGCTATCTTCTCAAAAAGATATTATGCCCGAAAGCCGCAAACGCCATGGTCACCACCCTTATCGCAAACCTGCCGCCGTTCCTGCCCGGCAAAAAACCAAGGGCAGAATCACCTGGGCCATCCTTTTTGGAGTATTTGGTTTACTGATTGCTTTTTTTGCCACCGGTGGCAGCTACCTGGCCTTGGTCATTGGCGCCCTGCTGGGTGCTGGTATTGGTTACATGATTGGGAAGAACATGGAGAAGGAAGCGCTGGATTAGAAAACAGGCGATGGTCGATGGTTCATTGTTCACAGCTGCGGCCAACTGCGCCGTGGCCACGAACGATCAACCTGCTGAATAGAATTACCGAACGCATAAGAGTGCGACGCAAGAGAAGCGAAATAGTAGTACCGCTGCTTGGCAGGTCATCTTCTCTCCCTAATTTTACCGGAATCTTCGCACCATGAGCATTCGCATTTTTATCACCGGAGGAACATTTGACAAGGAATACAACGAACTGACCGGGGACTTATATTTTAAAGATTCGCAACTTCCCGAAATGCTGGAACTGGGCCGCAACCTGGTGCCGGTGGAAATTAGAACGCTGATGATGGTGGACAGCCTGGAGATGACCGACGATGACCGTGAGCTGATTGCCGAGCATTGCCTCAAAAGCCCCGAATCGCAGATCATCATTACCCACGGCACCGATACCATGGCCGAAACCGCCCAACTGCTGGCCCAAAAAATAAACAACAAAACCATTGTTTTAACCGGTGCCATGATCCCTTATAAATTTGGCTCCTCCGATGGGTTATTTAATTTGGGCAGCGCCCTGGCTTTTGTGCAAACCCTGCCCGCCGGCGTGTACGTAGCCATGAACGGCCGCTATTTCAACGCCGGCAATGTGCGCAAAAACAAACAAACAGGCGTTTTTGAAGAAGTGAAAAACCCTTAACTCTCGTTTATGGATTTTGGCCGCCTCCCCGAAAAAAAACTCAATACGGTTGATTTTGGCCTGCCCCCAGAACCGGCCTTCAACCAAACCGTCTTGTCCGGCGTAAAGGCACAAAACCCCGCGGTGTACATCGGCTGTGCCAAATGGGGACGAAAAGAATGGATTGGCAAGATTTACCCAAAGGGAACCAGGGAAGCTAATTTTTTGGATGAATATGTAAAGCATTACAACGCCATTGAACTAAATGCCACGCATTACAAATTGTACAAACCGGCGGAAATAAAAAAATGGACGGCCAAGGCAACAAACCCCGATTTTAAATTTTGCCCCAAAGTTTACAACGGCATCAGCCATGTGGGTTCGCTGAACGACAAAAAATTTTTGACCGATGTTTTTTTGGAAGGCATTACCGGTTTTGAAAACCATTTGGGTCCGGTATTTCTGCAGGTGAGTGATAAGTTTTCGCCCAAGCGCAAAGAAGAATTGTTTCAGTACTTGGAAACCCTGCCCCGGGACGTGTCGTTTTTCCTGGAAGTGCGGCACCCCGATTGGTTTTCCGCTTCCGCCGGAGCGGAGTTGTTTGCCTTCCTTAAAAAAGCAAGCATTGGCGCCGTGATCACCGATACGGCAGGACGGCGGGATTGCTGCCATATGCACCTCACCCTGCCCAAAACCTTTATCCGGTTTGTGGGCAACAGCTTGCACCCCAGCGATTATACCCGAATAGACGACTGGACCAACCGCATACAATTTTGGCTGAAGAATGGTTTGGAAGAAGTATATTTTTTCATGCACATGCACGACGAGGCTTTTTCTCCGGAACTGACGGTTTACCTGGTGGACCGGTTAAACAAGGCCTGTAACCTGAATTTGCAAAAGCCGCAATTTGTTGACGATAAGCAAGCCCGGTTGTTCTTGTGACCACTTCTTTAAGAAATTATTAAACATTAATGAAGGCCTAATTCCCCGCGTTCCGCTTTTGACAACTATTTTTGACCGATCAAAAAATTCGCATACGGCTCACGTATGCTAACATTTATTCATTCTAAACTTTTTATGATGAAACTCCGCCATCTACTTTTATTCTGCCTTCCCCTGTTGGTACTTACCTCCTGCGTAAGCAGAAAGCAATTGAAATCTGAGCAAGATAAATATGCAAAATTGAACAGCTTTTACATGCAAGTGCAGGACGATCTGAAGAAATGCCGCGATGAAGAAGCCGAGGCTTCCCGCCGCAAGGCCTTGCTTGAAACCGAAATTGCCGGCCTGAACAAACAAATTGATTTTCTGAAAGAAAACAACAATACGGTTCTCAATCAACTAAAAGATCTTTCGGTAATCTCCAGCTCACAGGCCGAAAGCATTAAAAAATCATTGGACAACATTGGTGCAAAAGACAACTACATCCAGGGCCTGCAAAGTGCTTTGGCCAGAAAGGACTCGCTGAACATGGCGCTGGTCATGAATTTAAAAGGCGCTTTGAGCGATGTAAACGACAGCGATGTTGAAATCAAAGTAGAAAAGGGTGTGGTGTTCATTTCCATTTCCGACAAAATGCTTTTCAAAAGCGGAAGTGCTGACGTTACCGACAAAGCCTCCAATGTTTTAAGCAAGGTGGCGCAGGTGTTGAACAGCAAACCCGAAATTGAATTTATGGTAGAAGGCCATACCGATAACGTATCCATTAAAAACAGCTGCATTGCCGACAACTGGGATTTGAGTGTGAAAAGAGCTACTTCGGTGGTGCGCATCCTTCAAAACAAATACGGCATCGACCCCAAAAGAATGACTGCCGGCGGCCGCGGCGAATACATTCCTGTGCAATCGAACGACACAGCCGATGGAAAGGCTGCCAACCGCCGCACAAGAATTGTGATCTTACCTCAGTTGGATCAGTTCTTCCAATTACTGGAAAAACCCCAGGGCGTAAATCCATAACATCAACCTTCGTGATAAAGAAAAAGCCGCCTTGAGGTGGCTTTTTCTTTTGGGTAATAGAATGCCAACAACTTCTTAGAACAAACGCAACTGCCCGTCCTGAATTTTTGGGAGGCTTTGCGCCGCCAATTTTTGCAACGGAAAGACAAACCGAAGGGCCTCAAGCACTCCCGGGTTGCCCATTGGGGTTTCTCAAAATGTTTGTTTATTTACAGCCCAAACCTTTATGCTATGAAAACAGTAACTGCTTTTCTGCTGGCTGCACTGACTACCTCCGTTGCCGCTTTTTCCCAATCAACCACCATCAGCGTAAGCTACGACCGCAAAGACCAAACCGGCTTGATGCTGGAGCTGCCTTATAACCAGGAAGTCTCTGAAGGATTTATTGTGGCCAATCTGAAAAAAACCGGCTATCAGCCCGAAACAAAGGGAAACCTTTTTTGGAAAAACAATAAGGTCAATGGCTTTTACACATTTAAAGGCGTGAAGCTGGATGGCTACAAAAACCGGATGGACCTTTATTTTAAAGTTGACCGAAAAAGCAAGAAACAAATCCACGAATCCATCATTTACCTGTTGGTAAGCGACGAAAACCAATCGTTTTTTACACCGGACAACGAAGATGTTTTTAAAGCCGCCAAACGGTTTTTAAATGGCTTTCTGGAACAATCGGCCCTTTACAAGCTGGACCTGGATATTGAAAGTCAGGAAAACGCTTTAAGCAGTGCCGAAAAGAAAATGAGCAAGCTGAAAGATGAGGAAAAAAAGCTGAACGAAAAAATTGAGCTGCTGCAAAATGATCTGAAAAAAAACCTGACCGATCAGGAAGCCCAACAAAAAGCCATTGAAACCGAACAAAAGAAACTGCAAGAGCTAAAAGCGCAAAAGTCGGCCTGAGCTTTTTAAAAAAGAAGGGGTGTACTTTGGGTTTGAAATAAGGTAACAAGAACACCACTAAACGCCCAACTGTTGCAGGAGATAATCTGTCTTTCCTAATACAACACCTGACAGGTGTTGCAGAAAAACGTGCGGCGGGCTGTTTTGCCCAGGTATTCTTTGAGGATCTTATCGCCGTCCCGTTGGCAGGTCTTTTGGGTGTGCACCAGCCAGTGCTGGCGAAGCGTGTATTCTTTTTTCCACTTGAGAAAGTCAAAACTATAGTTGCGGGCTTCGGCAATCAACTCTGTCAACTTTTTAGAAGGCAAATCACCCACTTTGGTTTTGGGATGCACTTTGATGCGGTACAGCACTTCGTTTTTAATAATATTTCCCACCCCGGAAAATATCGTCTGATCGAGCAGGGCATCGGTTACCAGGGTATCGGGAATTTCCTTTAGCTTCCTTCTTGCAGCCTGGGGGTTCCAGGCTGCATTCAATACGTCGGCCGTCCAATCGTACACTTCGTCTACCGGCTCGTCGATCATCCTTACCGAACAGGTATAAAAGTTCAGCACCCCGTTCGCAAATTTTAAGTGCAATCTGGGAACCGCATCTTTTTCCGCATTTACCAGGTATTTGCCAAACATCAAAAGATGAATGCGGACGGTAAAATTGTCAAAACACAACAAGAGGTGCTTTCCCCAGGTTTTAATGTCTGTCAAATTTTTATCAAGCAGTCGTTCCTTTTCTATTTTTGAATTGCCCGAAACAGCAA
>JAEVYV010000209.1 GCA_023392575.1 Bacteroidota bacterium
AGACAATACAGAGCTGCAATTGAATTACACCCGCCGGATCCGGCGACCAAACTTCTGGCAGTTGAATCCTTTTATTGACATTAACGACCCGGTCAATCTTAGCCAGGGCAATCCGCAGCTGCGTCCGGAGTTTACCAATTCCTTTGAATTCAACTACAATCAGCGCTACAAGGCCGGCAGCTTTTTGGGTGTTGTTTATTACCGCAACAACCAGGGAGACATTACCCGTTACAGCGACACCATCAGCACAGCCCAATACCTGCAACTAAACAATGCGGCCGTTGACCCGAATGCCATTTTAAACACTTTTGTGAACGCCCAATATACCAACCGCCTGGGGGCCGAGTTTACCCTGCAGCACAAATTGGGCCCCAACTTCGACCTGACCCCAAGCCTTGACCTGCAATACCGTAAAGTGAGGGCGGAAGTGGGAGATCTGGTTTTGAACAACAGCGGCTTTAGCTGGGAATCGAAACTGATTGCCAATTATAAAATCGAAACCGCAAGGCCTTCCTTTTTTAATCATTTTGGATTTCAGCTGACAGGATAATACGAATCGCCGGAGGTGGTGCCGCAGGGAAAAAGAAGGGAACAATACCGGGTGGATTTTGCCTTGCGCAAGGAGTTTTTAGAAGGCCGGAAAGCATCCCTTACCTTCAGCATCAACGATGTGTTTAATACGCACCGTTTTGGTTCTATTTACGATACGGAAAGTTTTTACCAGGAATCATTCAACCGGCGCAACGTGCGCAGCTTCCGCATCAACTTTACCCTGAAGTTTGGCAAGTCTGACTTTAAAATCTTTAACCGGGACAATCAAAGAAACAACGACGAGGATTGAGTTGAAGACCATCTGCTGAACAAATAAACATCAGCTAGAATTGATAAACCCATGTAAAAAGCTCCCTTTAGCGGGAGCTTTTTACATGAAAAGTTGTTTTCAAAAGTTGAGTTAGTTATTCTTACTTACCTGCTGTTTTATCGCCTTCCTGATTGTTCCAATCACAATCGCAGTGTTTCAGCACTACTTTCAGCACCTGTCCGCCACCCACAGCGTTGGCGCCAAATCCATTCACCGAAACGTACAGGTTGCCGTCCGGTCCGTAGGTGATGCCCGTAGGCAGGGAAAGACCTGTGGTTATGACCTTTCTGGATCCATCGTTGTTGATGCGTACGATCCTTCCTGTTCCCGGAGTCGGCAGCTGATTGCCCGTGGTGTTCTCCAAGACATACATCCGTCCGTTTTTATCCAGCGTAAGACCAAGAATGGTGGTAAAGCCCGTGTACGCAACCGATACATTGCCGTCGGGTGTAATTTTTAAAATTTTGGAAGACCCCTCAACAATGGGAAAAGTATTGAGGTTGCCCACATAAAAATTACCGTCTTTGTACGCAATAGCCGTAGGCACAATGTGGCCCTGGCTGGCCGATATGTCCGCAATGCGGCTCATGGTGCCGCCGGCCGTTGCCTTGTCCAGTGCGCCGTGGTTGGATTCAACAACGTAAAAATTATCGTTTGCGGCCAGCATGCTATACGAGGTTTCATCGGGCTCAAAATCATCTTCTTCCGGTTTAGCCACCGGGTGGGTTTTAACAAACTGGCTGATGTTGGCGACCAAGGTCCAAGACCCGTCCGAATTCACCCTGGCAATGCCGTTATCGGTATTGGCCACACCATGAGAACAACCGGCACCTGAGATCAGCGCATACAAGGTATTGCCCATAAAAGCCACATCGGCAACACCCGAAATAAAGCTCCCCGACTGAGGCTGAGTTTGACTGGACGGAAACCGGTCGCTGACGGTGCTACGCACACCGGCGGACGAAATCCGGGAAATGCGGCCACCGGTGGGGCTTCCTAAATACGGCCCAACCGGTGGCTTTACCTGCTCACATTCTCCGGCGGTGGTGGTTTGGGTTCCACCCGTTCCGCCTTCGGCCACGTATAAACTCCCATCGGGCCCAAACTCAAGACCTCTTGGGTTATTTAATTCCGTGGCAAAAACTTTTACGGAAATGGCCGCGTCATCATTGTCGTTGCAATCGCAGGGCGGATGTTTGATACATGCGGAAAAAAAGAAAGCCATCATGCCGACAGCTCCAAGGTGCCAAGGTTTTAGCATTTTCATACCTACCTCCTGGGGTTTTTAGTGAACAATTTTGTGAACCTGTTTCAGGGATAGACACAACTTGTCTTCGCAGTGACGGGTAGAAACGTGTGTTTCATAATGACAGCACGAAGTCTGACCACAGAGTACAAACACAGAAAGGGCAAAAAAAATTAACGGTATAACGTTCAAGGATAAGTGGACAAACGCTCCGAAAAAGAACGTATTGCAATGCCGTGTGTTGAAGCCACTTTCACTGAGTAGGAATCAGCCTATTGCAATAGAAAGCTTCTGTAAAACTAATACTAATACAAAAGATAGCGGCAAGAATAATTGGCTGCAAGATGAGCCAGCTTAAAGGAAATTGCTGAACCCGCATGAAAAAGCCCCGGTTGTGGCCGGGGCTTTTTGTTCGCACAAAGACAAATATATTAATACCTGCTTTTGTTGAAACCGCCGCCATTGCTGCGGAAACCACCTGTACGGGCAGGCTTATCTTCTTTGGGTTTTGCTTCCATCACACGAATGGCTCTGCCTTCCACTGTAGCCTGATCTAATTCAGCAATTGCTTTTTTTGCAGCTTCATCATCAGACATCTCAACAAAACCAAATCCACGGCTTTTGCCAGTGAACTTGTCTGTAATTACTTTGGCGGAAGTTACTTCACCATACTCAGCGAAGAAATCTTTTAAGTCTTCATCCTGTACGTTGAAGCTTAAATTGGAAACGTAAATGTTCATACTTTCTTTTAAAAAAATTATAAATAATTGAGACGAGGCAAGAAAGTAAAGGGTCTAACTAAACAGCGGAAAAAATAGCAGATTAATTGTACACTTACCAAATGCAATGCTCAAATAACGCGGTAAAGATAGGTGAATATGATTAGATTAATCAGAAATGATAAGAATCATTTGTTAAGTTATTGGGAACAAGATGTCCTAAAAAACAAGGCGCCAGCTCACTGCCTGGCGCCTTGTTTGCGAAACGGTTAAATTATTTAGGCCCGGCCCATTTGTTTTAAAAAGCTGACATGAGAAACCACGGCATGCCTCATTTTCCGATACTCCACATAAGGCACGTCAAATTCCTTGCAGGCCTGTTTAATGATTTTGCGGATGGCCGGATAGTGCACGTGAGAGATTTTTGGGAAAAGATGGTGCTCGATCTGATAGTTCAGGCCGCCTACCAACCAACTGATGAGTTTGTTTTTGGGAGCGAAATTGGCCGTTGTTTTTAATTGATGAATAGCCCACTCGTCTTCCAGTTTTCCGCTTTCCTCATGGGGCATGGGAAAATGCGTATGTTCTACCGTATGGGCCAATTGAAAAACAATGCTCAAAACAAAACCCGCTACCAAAGAAAAGATGAGAAAACCCACCAGCCACGGAACAAACCCTATTGTGTATATAGGAAGTGCAACAAACAAAGCAATATATAAGACCTTAAACCCCCAAAAGACCACATGATCCCAGGCGCTCATTTTTTTCAGAGGCAAGGCTCCTATTTTTTGCCTGAAGTATTTTTGATAATCCAGGACAAATATCCACAAGATGTAGAGCATGGCATACAAAAACCAGAAGTAAAAATGCTGGTAGCGGTGTATGCCCAATTTGGGCTGCGTGGTACTCATACGCATCCAGGGCTGAATATCAATATCATCATCTACCCCATCTACATTGGTATAAGCATGATGAATGACATTGTGTTTTACGTTCCACATAAACGAGCTTCCGCCCAAAATATTTAGCGTAAAGGCGGCAATATTGTTCACCCACTTGTATTTGCTAAAGCTGCCGTGGGCGCCATCGTGCATGATGTTAAACCCGATCCCGGCTACTACCAGTCCCAAAAGCACACATTCCAGTACGGCCCAGACAACGGGCGGGGTAAAAAACACCAGGTGAACGTATAAAAAAAGAAAACTGCTCAACAACACCGCTGCTTTTATATATAAT
>JAEVYV010000211.1 GCA_023392575.1 Bacteroidota bacterium
TGACGAACTAATTTACACGCCTATCTGTTAAAATTCGCACCATGAGAAAAAACCTGACTGCTGCTTTTTTGGGAACACTGCTTTTTTTTGTTTCCCGTGCTACCGATTACGAAAATGCCTGGGCGGCCATCCATAAAAAAAACTTTTCGCAAGCCAAACTGCTGCTTCAAAAAGCTGCCAAAAATCAGGCAACAGCGCTTGATGCGCAGCTTACCTTAACATTGCAGCAAACCTATCAGGGAAGGGAAGACGAAGTTCCCGGTTTGCTGGAAGCGGTATCCAAGAGTCCGGGCAAAAATGCGTATTTGTATTCTTTATGGTTCAACGGGTCGGTTTTGGGTCAGTACAGTAAAAAGAAACCGCACCAGTTAAATCTTATCAATAAAATCATTACTGACGCCTCTTTTAATAATTCGGTGCAAGCGGCGGCCCACTACGTGAAAGCCATGCATTATGTGTTTTCAAATGAACATGAGCGGGCAAAACAGGAATGGGCTTCGATGAACGCCATACAGGACTGGCAGCTGACCGGCCCTTTTGAGAACCTGTCCGGATCGGGCTTTAATAAAGATTATGGCCCCTTGCACTCGCCCAGTGCTTCTGCCAAGTTTTCGGGCATGAATGGTATAGACGTAAGCTGGTTTACCCCCACGCATTTAAATAAAGAAGGCTGGATCTTTACCTATGCCCATCTGCCCGAACGGACCGCGGTTGTTTATGCGCAAACGTTTGTGAACGCACCGGACGACATGAAGGTTTTAATAAATGCCGGCGCCAATGGTACATTAAAAATTTGGGTGAACGACGGGCTGGTTTTATCCGAAGCAAAAGAACGGGTAACAGAACTGGATTATTACAAAAACTACTGCACCCTAAAAAAGGGATTCAACCGCATATTGATCCAACTGGGGTACACAAACAATTCCATTCCAAACTTTATTCTACGATTTACGGATGAACAAAACAATCCGGTAAAAGGCCTGGCAACTACCAGTCAGGTTCAGCCGTATTCAAAAAGTGCCGATGCTCCGGGTTCTTTAAAACATTTTGCCGAGGAGTTTTTTGAAAAAAAGATAATGGCAGAACCCAAAAACCTGATCAATTATATTCTGCTCAGTCAAACCTACCTGAGAAATCAGCGCACCACCGAGGCCCGCCAGGTAATTGAAAGGGCGCTTAAGGCCTCTCCCAACAACCCGTTGCTGAAATTTGAATTGATTCAATGTTTGATCAAGGCAGAAAACCGAACGCTTTTATTACAGGAAGTTGAATGGTTGAAGGAAAACGATCCGGAGAGCTACTTCAATTATCAAATAAAAATTTCGAACCTTATTGGCGAAGAGAAGTTTGCAGAGGCCGACGAGGAAATCGCCAAAATGCTGGCCTTGTACGGAGAAGATGAAAACATACTGACAAACAAAGCCACCATCTTGGGCCGACTGGACAAGGTGAACGAGTTGGTTGAATTGATCAACAGAGGGTTCAACAAATATCCCGAAAATGTGAGTTTTCTCTCCATGATGTACAACGTCAGGAAGTTGCTTGATAAAGATGTGAAAGGGGCCCTGGCGGTTTACGAGAACTATCTTCAATCAAATTTTAATTACAATGTGGTTACAGAACTGGCGGATGCATACAAGGAGCAAGGAATGAATGAAAACTATCTGGAAATACTCAAAACGTTGAACAACCAATCTCCCTATGATCCAAGGTTTACAAATACACTGTCAAAATATTACTACGAACAAAGAAGTTATGACACCGCTCTGGAGCATGCTCAAAAAGCCCTGGCGCTGGCCCCGTATACGGGGGCTTACTGGCAAAACGTAGCCGCCATCCAGGAAGAAATGAGCCAGAAACCTGCTGCCGTTGCCAGTTATAAAAAAGCGGTTTATTACAACCGGACAAATTATGATGCCCGCAAGCGGCTAAACATACTGGAGCAAAAAACGGATCCGTATAAATTGCTGCCCGAAACAGATGTGTATTCTTTAATAAAGAAAGCGCAGCCGGTGGCGGACCAGGACTTCAGTTATTTGCTGGACGAAAAAGGAACCATTATTTATGAGGAGGGCGCATCGGAAGAATACATAACTTATGTGGCAAAGATTTACACCCAAAAAGGTATCGACGCCTGGAAGGAGTTGCGTTTGCCCTACAACTCAAATACGCAAACCTTGCTTATTGAAAAAAGTGAGGTCATCAAAGCAAACGGCTCCAAGCTGCCTGCGGAAAGAGACGAAAATTACATTGTCTTTACCGGCCTGGAAGCGGGGGATGCCGTTTACGTTAAATACAGGGTACAGAATTATGCCACCGGAAGGCTTGGCAGGGAGTTTTGGGATAAATTCACGTTCAGCTCATTTGTGCCCTCGGCCACGGCCCGCTATACGTTGATCCTTCCCAAAAACTATAAATTCAATTCCGAAGTCATTAACGCTAAGTTGGCACCTTCGGTAAAAGAAGCTGGGGATCTGAAGATATACACCTGGGAAGCCAAGGACATTTCTCCGCTCAAAACAGAGCCGCTCATGCCATCCCTAAATGACGTTGGGACGGTATTGCATATATCAACAATAAAATCATGGGCGGACATAGCCAACTGGTACAGTGATATTTCGTATCAGGATATGACCGATAATTTTGAGTTGACTGCCTTGTACGAGGAGATCTTGGGCAATGCAAAAGCGCTGAGCAATTTGGAAAAGGCCAAACGCATTTACAACTACATTGTAACGAACATACGCTATAGTTCGGTCTCCTTCAGGCAAAGCGGATGGGTTCCTCAGAATGTTTCAAAGATCATCACTACCCGCCTGGGCGATTGTAAAGATCTTTCCACCTTGTTTGTGGCCTTGTTGGAGAAAGCCGGCATTCCGGCCCAACTGGTTTTGGTGGATACCAGGGACAATGGCACCAGGGATATGGTGTTGCCATCCATGGAATTCAATCATTGTATTGCGCTGGCACACATTGATGGCAAGGAGCATTACATTGAACTCACCGACAGTAATTTGCCGTTTGGAAGCCTGCCCAATAATTTGTATGAGGCATTGACCCTGGTCATTCCCCCACACGGCAAAAAGTCAAATGCAGAACTCAAGCCGCTGGCCGCTGCCGGCCGGATGCCGGAAAAAATTGTACGGAACGTTTTGGTGACCATCAGCGGCAAGGATCAAAAATTGGACGTGGTGGCCAAACGTTATGGCAGTTTAACAAGCGCCTGGCGGGAAGGTTATGCCACCCTTTCTTCCGAAAAACAAAAAGAAGAATACGAACAGTCGATCAGCAGCGGGTATAAAAACCCCGTAAAACTGGAAAGCTTGTCTTTTTCGGGCCTTTCCGATTTAAGCGACTCACTGATTACCCGCTATTCCTATACCGTTAAAAACGAAATTATAGAAGCGGGCTCCATGAAGATGATCAAAGTTCCTTTTATAGACCTGGTCGCTACACTGGAAAGTCTTTCAGCGGACAAACGGGAGTTCCCGATCGAATACTGGAACTATGAGAACACAGATGTTTATGAAACCACCGTGAGCATTGTGCTTCCGGCAGGTCAAAAATTTTTGGAGGTCCCGGCCGATCAGAACTTTTCGTTCCGCGGCAGTACGTATGCAATAAACTACAAACAAGAAGGAGAACGACTGCATGTTTCCCGGCAGGTGAAACTGCAAAGACAAAACATTGCGCCTTCCGAATACGAACAGTTTAAAAAATTTTTTAACGATATTGTTGAGGCCGAGTCAAAATATATCCCATTTAAATAATTGCTTAACAAATAGGTTTTTTAGCCATAAAAAATTGACGTAGGTTTGCATGACCTTCAGGATTTTTTGACCTTCCGATGGTCAGCATTTAACAAGCCGGTTAAGTTCAGAACGTTGGATACCCGTTTTAGCGGATTGAAAGATGAGTCAAGACTCTTAGCTTGTTACAAATCAACGAAACAAACTTTCAAAATTGTCAACCATTTTTTATGGCGAAGTATATATTTGTTACAGGCGGAGTTACGTCAAGCTTAGGTAAGGGTATTGTTGCGGCCTCACTTGCCAAACTGTTACAGGCAAGGGGCTTGCGGGTAACCATTCAAAAACTGGATCCGTACATCAATGTGGATCCCGGTACCCTAAACCCTTACGAGCACGGGGAGTGCTATGTTACCGAGGACGGCGCTGAAACCGACCTGGATTTAGGGCACTACGAGCGGTTTTTAAACATCTTTACCTCCCAGGCCAACAACGTTACCACCGGCCGCATCTATCAAACCGTTATCAATAAGGAAAGAGAAGGGGCGTATCTGGGAAAAACCGTGCAGGTCATTCCCCACATAACCGACGAAATCAAAAGGCGGATGTTGTTGCTGGGGCAGAAGAATGAGTACGATATCGTGATCTCTGAAATTGGCGGAACGGTGGGGGATATTGAATCCCTGCCTTATATAGAAGCCATCCGCCAGCTGCAATGGGAGCTACCCGAAGAAGACCTGCTGGTGGTGCACCTTACACTGATCCCGTATTTAAAGGCCGCAAAGGAATTAAAAACAAAGCCCACGCAGCACTCTGTAAAAATGCTTAGCGAAAGCGGGGTGTTTCCGGATGTGATTGTTTGCCGTACAGAAGAGCCCATTACCATGGAGCTGAAAAAGAAAATTGCGCTTTTTTGTAATGTTAAGGCCGAGGCCGTCATTGAATCGGCGGATGCCAGCACCATCTACGAAGTGCCTTTGTTGATGATGAACGAAAAGCTGGACCTCATCGTGTTGAAAAAATTAAACATTACCCAATACCATGAGCCCGAACTGATCCGCTGGAAGGAGTTTTTGGACAAGCTGAAATATCCCAAAGCCAAAATCACCATTGGGCTGATCGGTAAATATGTGGAGCTTCAGGATGCGTATAAATCCATCCTGGAAGCCTTTGTGCATGCCGGCGCCATTAACGAATGCAAGGTGCAGGTGGTGCCGATCCATTCGGAATTTATCGCTCCGGAAAACGTAGCGGAGAAGCTGGCGGATTTGGATGGGCTGTTGGTAGCCCCGGGTTTTGGGCACAGAGGGATCGAAGGAAAAATCACCGCAGTGAAATATGCCCGGGAAACCGGATTGCCGTTTTTTGGAATCTGTCTGGGCATGCAAATGGCGGTTATTGAATACGGCCGGAATGTTTTGGGCATAGCCAATGCGCAGTCTGCTGAAATGGACCCCCATGCCGAAGAACCCGTAATCGACATGATGGAGGAACAAAAAAAGATTACCGCAAAAGGAGGAACCATGCGTTTGGGATCCTACCCCTGCCAGATCAAGGAAGGTTCCCTGGCCCATCAGGCTTATGGAAGCACCGCCATCAACGAGCGGCACCGCCACCGGTACGAATTCAATAACAATTACCTGGAGCGCTATGAAAACAACGGTATGGTAGCCAGCGGCCGCAACCCGGAAACCGGTCTTGTTGAAATCATGGAAATTCCCAGCCATCCGTTCTTTATCGGTTGCCAGTATCATCCCGAGCTAAAAAGTACGGTAGAGAGCCCCCATCCTTTGTTTGTTCATTTTGTAGGGGCAGCCAGGCGTTTCCATGAGCAAAAAACAACGGCTAAAAACTCTTTATTGCAAAGCGAAATGATCTAAAGAAAAGCAGAATAAAGGCGCAATGGGGGTGTAAGCCGGGCAACGGCTGTTTTAAAATAAGTTTTACCAATCCCTTGCGCCTTTATTCTTGCCCCTTGTAGCTTCTTCTACCTATCTTTGCCGCCTTTAATAAGGGTAGGAGCGGCTTGTGCCAACCGCCTTTATTCATTACAAATCAAATCAGGAAATGAATTTTGACCGTAATACCGTCATCGGTTTTATTGTATTAGCATTGCTGTTCTTCGGCTATTTTTATTTCAACAGCCAGCAGCAAATGGCTTATCAAAAAGAAAAAGCAAAGCAAGACTCCATCGCCAGGGCCAATCTGCCCAAACCCGCTCCCGGCCTGCAAAAAAAGGACAGTGCCCTGGTGGATTCACTGGGCCAGCCGGTGATTGCCGGCGACTTTCAGCAGTTTAGCAGTGGGGCAGAGCAAACCACCACCGTGGAAAACGAAGTGTTGCGCATTGTTTTCAGCAATAAGGGCGGACAACCCAAGACCGTTGAGTTGAAAGGGTTTAAGGCTCCGGACAGCAGCAATGTAAAACTGGCCTCCTCAAGTTTTGATAAGATCGACTACCCAATCATTCCGGCGCCAAACGCCACCGCCAACATTACCAGCTATTATTTCTCGGGCGGCCAGGTTGCCTCAAGTCCTGACGGCACCCAAACAATTACTTATGAAATGAAGGCCGGCGACAAAGCAATTGTTCACCAGTTTGTTTTGAAGCCAAAGAGCTACATGATTGATTTCAACGTTCAGATCAATGGAATCAATCAATTACTTTCCAACAATACCCTGAATCTTGTCTGGCAGAACAAAGCCCTGCAACTGCAAAAGGACCTGACCTATGAAAGGCGGGAGTCGCAGGTGGGCTACCGGGTGGATGGCGAATACGATCATGGATCGGCGCTGAACAGCGCCACAGAAGAATTCAGCAAGCCCGTAAACTGGGTTTCGGTAAAGCAACAGTTTTTCAACACCACCTTTATTGCAAAGAATAACTTTTCTTCCGGCAGCATTAACTGGACGGCACCGGCCGCCAACGACAACCATACCGTGGTTCAGGCCATTGCCCATTTAAAACTGCAGTTGCCGGCCTCTTCATCGGCTACCGTGCCGCTGGCTGTTTATTACGGTCCCACCGACTATAAGATCTTAAAGCAGTATGGCAACGATATGGAGGACATGGTCAATTTGGGAACCGGCATGTTTGCCTTTGTCAAATACATCAACCGCGGGATCATTCTTCCGGTGTTTGACTTCTTTACCAAGTTTACCGCCAATTACGGGATCGTTATTTTATTATTGACATTGTTTATCCGGTTGTTGATTTCCCCACTAACCTATTCCAGCTATTTAAGCGGTGCCAAAATGAAGGTGCTGCGCCCGGAAATTGAACAATTAAAGGCCAAGTACGGCAACGACCAGCAGCAAATCAGTATGGAGCAAATGAAGCTGTTCCGGGAAGCCGGCGTGAACCCCTTGGGCGGCTGTATTCCGGGCCTGCTTCAAATTCCGATCTTTTTTGCCCTGTATAGCTTTTTTAATTCCAATGTGGCGTTGCGCGGCCAACATTTTTTGTGGGCGGATGATCTTTCGCAATACGATTCGATCCTGGATTTTGGCTTTAACATTCCCCTGTTTGGCGACCACTTAAGCCTGTTTACCCTGACAGCGGTGTTCACCAGTTTCCTGATTTCCATTTACAGCATGAGCATGACGCCGGATCAAAACAACCCGGTGCTCAAATACATGCCCTACTTTTTCCCCATCATCCTGCTGTTCATCTTTAACAGCCTGCCGGCCGGCTTAACCTGGTACTATACAGTATCCAACATCATTACGCTGGTACTGCAGTTTGTCATACAGAACTACATCATCAATCATAAGAAGATCCTTGCAAAAATTGAGGAGAACCGCAAAAAGCCCAAAGCAAAATCCAAATGGGCCGAGCGCCTGGAGCAAATGCAGGAGCAGCAGAAAAAGATGCAGGAAATGCAGAAAAAGAACCGCAGTTAATCTTTCTTAAATAAGACGATCCCGCTTTTTAACGAAGCGGGATTTTTGTTTACGCAACTATTGCAGATATTTGGTTCGTCTTTATACCGAGAAATAAATTATGAAACCACGTTTACACCTTTTAGCGATTTTTGTTCTTCTGTTTGCTTGGCCGGTCCTTGCGCAAAAAAAGTTTTCCGAAGGAACCATCACCTACGATATCGTTATTAACACGGGGAGCGATAAACCCCAGAACGCCGATCTTTTGGACGGTGCCACCAGTGCGGTTTACCTCAAGGGCCCCAGAACCCGTACGGAAATGGTTAGCCCCCTGGGTACCCAGTCCACCATTATCGACGGGGTAAAAAACTCCATTGTGATACTGAAAGAGTACGGCGAACAGAAATACATGATCAACTTGAAACCCGAGGACTGGAAGGATGCCAACAAGCGGTACGAAGACGTAACGTTTACCTACGAGGCCGGCGAAAGCAAAACCATCCTGGGGTATAAATGCAGCAAGGCCATTGGCAAGTTAAAGGACGGCTCCACGTTTACCGTTTGGTACACGACCGAATTGGTTCCGGAGAACAGGGACTTTCAATATGCCAACCGGGCTTTGCCGGGGCTGGCCCTGGAATACGAAACCAATATGGGAAACCTGAAAGTGACCTATACGGTTTCCAAAATCAGTTTGAGCCCGGTGCCTGCGGCCAAGTTTGACATACCTAAAGCCGGCTTCAGGGTGTTGAGCTATGCGGAAAGCAAAAAAGGAAACTAATTAACGCGAAGGATTGAACTTGATCTTTTCCAGAAACACCTTTTTTTTGATTGGCAACACATAAGTGGCGTTGCCTTTTTCGTAAGTAGCGACCGTGTTCAGGATGATGAATTGTTTTGGAGAGGGCAGGCTGAACAGATGATTGCTGCGGTAGTTGTACCCGGAGCGCAGGGAAAAGTTCTTTGAATGAAAGGTAAAATTGGCTTCAGAATTGAGGCTTTTGCTTTTTTTACCCCCACCGTCGCCCAATGTGGCAAAAGCAACCAGCGATGCTGAAATAAGCACAGCTGTCGCTAATTTTCTTTTCAGTAGTCGTTTGATGATTATGGCGGTTGGGTTCATTCTGGCGCAAAAATAATAAAAAATATTAACATTCTTTCAACTACTTCTACATTTCTTTACAAGTTATTTAACGGACAAGCAAAGAATTTGTTGCAGAAACTTGGTAGATTTTCGACGATCGATTAATTTGATAAGGGAGAAATTTAAATGATTAGTGATCCATACCACGATAAAGAAGGCATAGATGAGTTGCTAAAACAATACAATAACCTTCGTAACGGCCTGGCAAGCATTTACTTAGAAGAGGACGCCTTTGAAAAGATCATAGATTATTACGACGAACAGGAAGAGTTGAGCAAGGCTTTGGAGGCGGCCGAAATGGCCATTGACTACTTTCCCTTTTCCGCTCCGCTGTTAATTAAAAAAGCCGATCTTTTGCTGGCCACCCGCAAATATAGAGAAGCCCTGGACCTGCTGGAAAAGGCTGCGCTTTTCGATGCCTCCGATATTAACCTTTACATTCTGAAAACGGATGCTTACCTGGCCATGGACATGCACGGGCAGGCCGTGGCGCTTTTGGAGCAGGCCATAACAACCTTTGAAGGCGAGGAGAAAATCGAGTTGTTGTTTGAACTGGCCGATGTGTACGATGACTACGAGGAGTTTGATAAGGTTTTTGATTGCCTCACGGTTATTTTAAAAGAGGAACCAACCAACGAAGAGGCCCTCTATAAAATTTGCTTTTGGACCGATTTTACCGGCAGAAACGAAGAAAGCATCCGGCTGCATTTAAAGATCATCGACGAGCATCCCTTTAACGAACTGGCCTGGTTTAACCTGGCTGCGGCCTACCAGGGCTTAAAGCTTTACGAAAAGGCCATCGACGCCTATCAGTACGCCCTGGCCATTGACGAAAAATTCGATTATGCCTATCGCAATATCGGGGATGCCTACATCCGGTTGCGGAAGTATAAGGAAGCCATTGAAGCACTGGAAAAAGTCTTGGAGCTTTCAAAGCCCGAAGAAGTCATTTACGAAGCGATCGGGCATTGCTATGACCACTTAAAGAACTATGCGCAAGCCCGGTTTCATTACCGGAAAGCATCGCACCTGAATCCCGATGACAGCAAATTGTTTTATAAAATTGCCTGTACGTATTATAACGAGGGACAGTGGACGAGTGCGGTAAAACAATTGGAGTCGGCCCTGAAGATTCACCGCTTGCAGCCGGAGTATAATTTGCTGATGGGGGAATGCAAGCTCCAGTTGAACGAAATTAAGGAGGCGGTTCAGTTTTTATCCACCGCCGTCCGGGTGCGGCCCAAAAATGTTTCGGGCTGGGAAGCCCTGATCCGCTGCCTGTATGCGGCCGGTTATTTTACCGAAGCCCGCCAGCAAACGCTGGCCGCGTTAAGCCATACCAATAACAAGCCTGTTTTTCTGTATTACCTGAGTGGGGTTTTGTTTGCCCAGAACAAATCAAAAGAGGCGTTGCTTTATCTGGAAAAGGCTCTGGCCGCAAATTCAAAACGCCTGAAAAAGCTTATTCAGCTCAATCCCGCCATTCTGCAAAACCCTCAGGTGGTGGATATGATTGCTCAATACAAAAAGGGCCGGCGATAATTAGGCAGAACTTTTTTTATTTACTTCCCTATTTTTGCGGCCAATAAATTACAACTGCCAGATAATGAACTTCAATCTTTCTCAAATACCCGAACGCAATCAAAAACCCCGTACCTCCGGCATCACCATGGTCATGGACAAAGGGTTAAGTGTAGAAGAAGCGAAAAACTTTTTAAGCGTTTCCCACCCGCACGTCGATATTATCAAACTGGGCTTCGGAACCTCTTTTGTTACACCCAACCTGGAGCAAAAGCTTGAGATTTATCGTTCGTACAACATCCCGGTTTATTTCGGGGGGACTTTGTTTGAAGCATTTCTGATCCGCAACCAGTTTGACGATTACATAGCAGTCTGTAAAAATTTTGGCATCAGTTACATGGAGGTCAGCGACGGCTCCATTACCATTCCGCACGCCGAAAAATGCGGCTACATAGAAAAGCTTACAAAACACGGAACCGTGTTGAGCGAGGTAGGAAGTAAAGATGCCGCACACATCATTCCGCCCTACAAATGGATTGAGTTGATGCGTGCCGAATTGAATGCCGGAGCGTTTTATGTGATTGCGGAAGCCCGGGAAGCCGGCAACGTAGGTATTTACCGGGGAAGCGGCGAGGTAAGGGAAGGTTTGGTTCAGGAAATTTTGACCCAGATCCCTGGTGAGAAAATTATTTGGGAAGCTCCGCAAAAAGCCCAGCAGCTTTATTTTATCGAGTTGTTAGGCGCAAACGTAAACCTGGGCAATATTGCCCCCACGGAAGTCATTCCCATGGAAACCATGCGTATTGGCTTGCGCGGCGATACCTTCCATCTTTACCTGAACAAAGAAAGTGCTTCATGAGACGTTTTGGCCTGATTGGGAAAACGTTAAAGCATTCTTTTTCAAAGGATTTTTTTGCAAAAAAGTTTACGGATAGCCACATCAGCAATTGCGTGTATGACGCCTTTGAGTTACCGTCCATAGCCGAACTGCCGGCCTTAATCAGCACGCATGCCGGGCTGGAGGGTTTAAATGTGACCATTCCCTATAAGGAGCAGGTCATTCCTTTTTTAAGCCGAAAAAATAAAATTGTAGCGGAAATAGGTGCCTGCAATTGCATCAAAATCGTGGATGGGCAGTTGCACGGCTACAACACGGACGTTGTTGGTTTTAAAAACTCCCTTGAGCCGCAGCTGAAGCCACAGCATCAAAAAGCATTGGTTTTGGGTACGGGTGGAGCTGCAAAAGCCGTGCACTATGCCCTGAAGGAACTGGGCATTGCGTATCTGTCGGTTTCCAGACGCAAGGAGGCCGGCGGTTTGGGCTACGAAGATCTGAACGACAAAATCCTCGAGCAATACCTTTTGATCATCAACACCACGCCCTTGGGAATGTTTCCAAACACAAACGAAGCCCCCGCCATTCCTTACGAGTGGATCACGCCTCAACACTTTTTGTTTGACCTGATTTACAATCCCGCGAAAACAAGGTTTTTGGAACTGGGGGAAAAGAAAGGAGCCCAAATTGCCAACGGGTACGAGATGCTGGTGCTGCAGGCAGAGGAAAGCTGGCGTATCTGGAATACTGATTAATACCCAACGGTTATTTTGATGACAGATGATAGATGACGGATGACAGAAGAGAGAGATAGTTTCTGTCTGACGTCTCACTTCTCACGATTGTTTCCTTGACGGAGGTTTAGTATCAGTAAGGATTGGCCTTTCAACTTGAAAGGCGATGGTCACAGCATTTCAAAATCACTTCAGCCGGTTTCACCTTTCAGTTTTTTTGCGGCTTCTTCTGGAACGGCAGTGATTTTTTTGTTGGTGTAGTCATAACAAACCATTCCGGTTTTGGCAAGGGCCGCTGTTTTGTGCTGGCTTTCGGTAACCAGTTTGTAATAAATATCAAAGCCCACCTTGCTGAAGTTGCCGGCTGTTACGTAAGCCCGAACCACATCGCCGTAAAACAGCTCCGATTTAAATTCAATGGCAGCGTCGCTCATAATAAGGCTGGTGCCTTCCAAATTCAATTCTTCATAACCAAAATGCTTTAAAAACTGCATCCGTGCCTCGTGCAGCAAAGTCAGCACCGTGTCGTTGCCGACATGTCCGCCGTAGTTCAGGTCTGTTATGCGAATGGGAATCAGGGTGGTAAAGGCAAAGTTTTCGGGCAGGGAAAGTTTTATACGGGCCATCGCCAAGATTACTGATTTTCTTTTAAACTTTTCAGTGTTTCCAAAACACCGGTAAAATCGGCCGGTAAAACATTAAAAGACATGCGCTGCAATTGTTGCAATTCCTCCTGGCAGCTTGCATCTTCTTTGACACAGCTCATAAAATCAAAGAGTTTTTTGGAAAGCCGCATGGCATTTCCGTTATCGTCACTATAGAT
>JAEVYV010000269.1 GCA_023392575.1 Bacteroidota bacterium
AGCCAAGGCACAGAGGCCAGCCGGTTTTTCAGCAGCATCCGGCTAAACGAATACGAAAACAAATGGCAAACCTACCATCCACCCTTTGGCGGCTTTGCGGTGGAGCTGCCCCATCCGCCCTTTACCAGCAATACGGACAACTGGCGGTTTCAGGCCTACGACCCCGTTACCAAAACCGGTTTCGAGGTGCTGCGCACCGACGTGCACAATACGGGTTTTGTAGAAGAGGATTCTTTTGACCTGAACCTGCTGGAGGAAAGTTTTGCCTCCTCCGATTTTATTGACAAACAGGTTAGCCGGCGGCACTCCGTTCAAAACGGGTATGCTGCGCTTGAGGCCAAATACAAATACAAAAACGGTTCGGTGGCCCTGGTTAAATTCATCATCCAGGGGCCGCATTATTATACCCTGGTTGCCAATGCCGCTGCGGAAAACCCACGCATGACGCAGTTCCTGAACTCGTTTTCCATAAAGCCCTTTTCCTACAAGGAAGCGCGGCAGCAAGCGGACACCTCCCTGTTCTTTACCGTGTCGTCGCCTGTGTTGCTTGAAAAAGAAAAAAAGCTGGACATGTACCCACAAAACCTCTACCGCTTTGGCGGAGGGGAAGACGATGATTCGGTTTGGGAAGAAAACGGCACCTACAAAGACCTGGTGGTTGCCAGCGATTCCACGGGAGAGAAGGTCTATGTGTCCTTCTACAAACCTTCGCGTTATCAGTTTGAGGAAGACACGCTGGCCACTGCCGACTCTTTGTACATGAAAACCGGTGACCAGAACTGGCAGGTGCGGGCAAAGAAAAAATATGAACTGGCCAACGGGATGGTTGTCCGGGAATACGAGCTGGGCGATCCCCGGAGCAGCAGGGTCATCAGAGTTAAGTCGTTCAGCAGGCATGGGGTGCATTACAGCCTCATGGCCCAGGGCGATACGCTTACAAAACCAAGTCCTTTTCTTGCCGGTTTTTTTGCAACCTTTACCCCCGCCGACACCATTAGGGGCGTTGATCCGCCGGCAAAAAAGTCCAGCCTTTTCTTTTCGGATCTTTTCAGCAAAGACACTTTGCTGCACAAAAAGGCCATAAAGAATGTTCACTTGCTTGCGGTGGATTCTTCTGATTTTGTGCCGCTTCAAAAAGCAATTGAATCGCTGAGTTGGAAGGAGAAAAAATACCTGGATGTAAAAAACAGCTTTGTTTATAAGTTGGGCAGCATGCCCACCAAAGTCGCTGCAGATTATTTGAAAAAGATCTATTACGCAGCAAACGATACGGTTGATATTCAGTATACGGCGCTGGAAGCCCTGTTGCGGCAACAAACAGCGTATTCGTACCAGGTGTTTAAAGAGATCATGACAGAGGAACCGCCGGTTCTGGACTTCCGTCCGGGCAACGGGGTAACGTATCAAACAACCATTTATAGGCCCGACAGCTATGTGGATCATGAGGAGGCAAACGGTTCTTTTATCGACAGTTTGAAAGACAGCCTCTTGCTTACCCAAACCATTTTTAAAGACCTCTTGCCCCTGATGAATATCAACGATTACGAGCCGCCCATGATGGACCTTTTGGAAACAATGGTGGACAGCAATTTGGTGAGGCCCAAAGATTACGAAGGATACCTGCCCAGGTTTTTGCTAGAGGCCAAGCACGAAATGAAAAAGCAGGTGATCAGTGAAAAGAACAAGTCCATTGAAAAAGCCCAGGCCAGCGCCGAAAAAAGAAGTGGTTATGAAAAGGAAGCAAGGGATTACGGAAACCCCAAACTGATTTCTTATGCTACGGTGCTGATGCCTTTTTGGGATGCAAACGCCGCCGTTCCGTTGTTGGTGCAGCAAATGCTGGGCAGCAACGACAAACGCTTAAAATACAATACTGCCATCTTGCTGTTGCGGCACAAAAAACCAGTGCCCGATACGATCCTGAACTATTTTGCGGGGCAGGATGTGTTCCGTTATGAATTGTATAAAGACCTGAAGCGGATAAAGCAATTGCCCCTTTTCCCCCAGAAATACAACAACCACGTGGAGCTGGCAAAAAGCAAGCTGCTCCGGTTGAACAGCTATGAAACCCCGGATACGATTGCCTATCTCGACCGGCTTCCGGTGCAGCATAAAGACCGGAATGGTTTTGTTTATTTTTTTAAATACCGGCAAAGGAAAGATGATCGTTTCTGGAAAATAGCCATGGCGGGCATCCTGCCGGCGGATGCGTCTGCTTTTGAATTTGACCGGCTGCCCACCGCCCAACAGGAATACGAATACAACTTTACGGAAATGACCTCAACCAGGATTGATGAAGACGAACCCCTTAGGAGCCAGTTGCAAACCGTGCTGCGCAAAAGGCTGTATGCCAAAAGAAAAAGCGCCGGGCAGTTTTACGACGACCCGGGCCGCTTCAATCAGCTTGGCTCTTTCATCCGTCTCAGAGACTAGGCACGGCTTCAATTAACTGTTGGGTGTAACTGTTTTGGGGCTGGCGGTACACTTGTTCTGCCGGGCCGCTTTCCACGATTTTTCCCTTGTTCATGACCATGATGCGGTCGCTCATGTAGCGAACCACAGAAAGATCATGCGACACGAAGAGCATGGTGAGCCCCAGGTCCTTTTTCAAATCATTCAACAGGTTCAGCACCTGGGCCTGCACACTTACATCCAGGGCCGAAACCGATTCGTCGCAAACCAAAAAGTCGGGGCTCAGTGCCAGGGCCCGGGCAATCACGATGCGTTGTCTTTGTCCGCCGGAAAACTCATGCGGGTAGCGGTTCATCATGGATGCCGAGAGGTTGACCCGGTCCAGCAGTTCGGCTACTTTTTTCTTTCTGGCCTGCGGGTCTTTTTCAATCCTTCCCAGTTTCATGGGTTCGGCAATGGCGGCGCCAATGGTCAACCGGGGGTTAAGGGAAGAATAAGGATCCTGGAACACCAACTGAACGTCTTTGCGCAATTGTTTGACTTCGGCTTTGGACAGCTGCGTGATATCCTGCCCGTTGTAAATGATTTGCCCCGATGCGGGCTCGACCAATCGAAGCAGCGTTCGGCCCAGCGTTGTTTTACCGCAGCCCGATTCTCCCACCAGCCCCAGGGTTTCGCCTTTGTAAATGTCAAAACTTACATTGTCCACCGCAGTGAAATAATTCAAAGGCTTGCCAAAGAGACTGGTTTTAGAAGGAAATTTTACGGAGAGGCTCTCTACTTTAACCAACCTTGAGTCGGGAGTCGGTAATCGGGAGTCTGGAGTCAAATTTCCAGGAGACGTACTCCCGGCTTCTGACTGCTGACTGCTGATTTCTGACTGCTGATTTCTGTCTAAAAAATCACTCACTACGGGCAGCTTTTCGCCTTTGGGATGCAGCGCCGGCCGGCAGGCAATCAAGGCCCGGGTATAGGGATGTTGGGGCTGAGCAAAGACCTCCGAGGCTTTGTTTTGTTCCACTATGGTTCCTTTGTACATGATGGCTACGCGGTCGGCAATTTCTTTTACCACCCCCAGGTCGTGGGTAATGAAAATAACGCCCATGTTTTGCTGCCGCTGCAATTCCTTTATCAGCTGCAAAATGGTTTTTTGTACCGTGACGTCCAGGGCGGTTGTGGGCTCATCGCAAATCAGCAGGGAAGGCTGACAGCACATGGCCATGGCAATCATCACCCTTTGTTTTTGCCCACCGCTTAACTGATGCGGGTAGCGGTCGAAGATAACGGCCGGCTGGGGCAGCTTTACTTTTTCAAACCATTCAATCGTTTGTTTTTTTGCTTCGGCGGCTGAAAGCTTTTTGTGCGTTCGCAAGGCTTCGGCAACTTGTTTGCCGCAACTCATCACGGGGTTTAAAGAGGTCATCGGCTCCTGAAAGATCATGGCAATCTTGGCGCCGCGCAACTCCCGTACTTTTTGAGCGTTCAAGCCAAGCAGGTCAACCGGCGCCGCATCTTCGTCTTGAAAAAGTATCCGGCCTCCGGTGTATTGCGCCGGCGGCTGGGGCAGCAGTTGCAGAATCGACAGGGAGGTTACCGACTTTCCCGAACCGCTTTCGCCTACCAGGGCCAAAATCTCACCACGGTTCACCTGCAGCGAAATATTTTTTACCGCCGGCGTTCTTTGTTTTTCGGTAATAAAATCAATGGACAAATTTTCAATGTTCAATAACGGCTGCATGAAAAAGC
>JAEVYV010000232.1 GCA_023392575.1 Bacteroidota bacterium
CCCTTTCACTACGAGGGCTATAAGCAAATCATAAAAAGTTTCTTGCTGTTGCTGGGCATTTTCTAAAAAGCTGAAAAATTTTGCAGCTTTGTTGCAATTAGCTATCTTGCCTTGGTTTAATACTTAAAGACTGGGCATCATTACTTGAAGCAACAAAAGTTCATACAGAAATTTTTAGCCCTGGTGCTGTTGATGGTCTTCTCCGTCAGCGCCACGCCCAAGGCGTATTTTCACGAACTTTTTGCCCATCATAAAGACGATGCGGTTGTTTGCCACCATCCCGAGCCGGGATCTTTTTGTGTGCACAGCCAGCCAATCAACTGCCATTTCAACGACCTGGTTGTCACCGCTCCCTTTCTGATACAAAAAGAACAGTATTCGTTTGACCTTGCCCGTGTTTATTTTCCTAAAAACGATGAGTACAAGTCATTGTTTGTCCCCTCTTATTTTTCCTGCAAAACAGGCCGGGCCCCTCCGGTCGCATAGATTTTCGCTGCACATACCCATTTGATTTTTATTCTTTCACCTTTTGAATTTTGCATGAAAAAGCTATTTCTATTCACTATAGCCATGTCGGCCCTGTTGTTTTGCTGGGGACAGGAAAAAAACCGTACCCAGCTTTCCGGAAAAGTTACCGACAGTAAAACCGGCGAGCCCCTGGCCGGCGCCAATATTATTTTATCCGACTCCCGAACCGGTACGACCACGGATAGTGCCGGCCATTACTGGCTAAAGAACATCCCGCTGGGGCATACCATCATCGAGGTTTCTTATTCAGGATACAAAACCCTGGTGGAGCATCTGGATCTGTCGGGAAATGATCGTCATGATTTTGGATTAAGTCCGTCCATCATCATCAACGAGGGCATTACGGTTACCGCTGTTGGCGCCGCCACCAGTATCCGCAAGGCACCCATTCCGATTAGCAAAGTAAGTAAGGCCGAACTGCTTTCAACGGCTTCCACCAACATCATTGATGCCTTGACCCGGCAGCCGGGAATCAGCCAGGTGACGACCGGGCCGGCTATTTCAAAACCCGTTATCCGCGGGTTGGGATACAACCGCCTGGTGGTGGTGAACGACGGCATCCGGCAGGAGGGCCAGCAATGGGGCGACGAACACGGAATTGAAATTGACGAAAACAGTGTGAACCGGGTGGAGATTGTAAAAGGACCGGCTTCGCTCATATATGGAAGCGATGCCATGGCCGGTGTGATCAATATCCTTACCACGGCGCCGGTTCCGGCCAACTCCATCAGCGGAAATATCCTGTCCAGCTACGGAACCAATAACCAGGAGCGTTCCTTGTATGGAAGCCTGGGCGGGAACCGCAATGGGTTTAACTGGAATCTTTGGGGCGATTACAAGGCGGCAGCTGATTACAAAAACAAATACGACGGCCGGGTTTTTAACTCCAAATATCAGGGCCACAATTTTGGCGGCTATGCCGGCTACAACGGCTCCTGGGGCTTTACCCATTTTATCGTGAGCAGTTTTAACCAAAAACTGGGTGTGGTGGAAGGCGAGCGGGACGACAATGGGAATTTTTTAAAACCCTTGCCCGGCGGCATGGAAACCACGCCAACCGAAAAAGATTTCAACAGCATTCAGCCGCAGGTTCCGTATCAGGACATCCAGCACTTAAAACTGATCAGCGACAATAGCTTTAAAGCAGGCAACGGAAAAATAACGCTGAACCTGGGATGGCAGCGAAACCAAAGAAAGGAGTTTGGAAATGCCAATGATCCCGCGGAAAAAAGCCTGTATTTTGATTTAAAAACCTTCAACTACAACGCTGTTTATCACCTTGATGACAGAAATGGCTGGAATGTTTCCACCGGTGTAACCGGGATGGTGCAAAACAACCAAAACAAAGGGGTGGAAGCGCTGATCCCCGAATACAATTTATTTGATGTGGGGGCCTTTGTGTATTCGCAAAAAACCATAGGCAAATCCACGGTCAGCGGCGGCGTTCGCTACGACAACCGGTCGCTTCGCGGCAAACAGTTCAGCGAAAACGGCGAGGTGAAATTTGGAGCATTTGAAAAAAACTACTCCAATTTTTCCGGAAGCGCGGGGGTAAGTTATGCTGCTACTGAGAATTTGTTGGTGAAGCTCAATTTGGCCCGGGGCTTTCGTGCCCCCAGCGTTCCCGAGCTGGCTTCCAACGGGGCGCACGAAGGCGCCAACCGCTATGAGTATGGAAACCGGAACCTAAAGTCGGAAACATCCTGGCAGGGCGATATAGGCCTGGAGTTCAACTCAGACCATGTGCTCTTCACAGCCAATGCCTTTTACAACAGCATCAACAATTTTATTTTTTACAGCAAGCTGGCATCCGCCAATGGCGGCGATTCGCTCATCAATGTGGACGGAAGCATGATCCCGGCCTTTCAGTTTGGCCAGCAGGACGCCAACCTGTACGGCGGCGAAGTATTGGTGGACATCCACCCGCATCCTCTGGACTGGTTGCATTGGGAAAACTCTTTGTCCTACGTGAGAGGCAAGTTTGTAACTGCCATTGAAGGGGTTAAAAACATTCCGCTGATTCCCGCGACCAAATGGACCAGCGAGTTGCGCGGCGAGTTTTTAAAAGACGGGAAAAAAGCAAAAAACCTTTCCGTGCACTTTGAGGTAGAGCACAATTTTGCTCAGAAAAATCCCTTTACGGCTTTTGGCACCGAAACTGCAACTTCCGGTTATACCTTGCTGAACGCCAGCATCAGTGCCGATGTGGTCAGGCGGAACAAAACCGTATTGAGCCTGTATTTGCTGGGCAACAACCTGACCGATGTGGCTTATCAAAACCACCTGAGCCGGTTGAAATACGCGGCGGTAAACGAGGTCACGGGCAGACAGGGGGTGTTTAATATGGGAAGAAATTTTATGATACGGATAAACATTCCGTTTTCATTTTAAATGAAAAAACACTTTAAAAAAACAGCCTCCGATTTTCGGAGGCTGTTTTTTTAGTTGCTGAGGGGATTAACAGGTGAAGTGAGTTTTCGTTCCCCAATTTGCTGCCGCCACATGGCGTAATACAGCCCCTTTTCGGACAATAATTCTTCGTGGGTGCCTGTTTCGATCACCACACCTTTTTCCAGCACATAAATCCGGTCGGCATGCATAATGGTGGACAGGCGGTGCGCAATCAGAATGGTGATCTGGTCATTAAACGAAGAAACATTGCGAATGGTTTTATTAATTTCTTCTTCGGTCAGTGAATCCAGTGCGGAGGTGGCTTCGTCAAAAATCAACAGCTTGGGCTTGCGCAACAAGGCCCTGGCTATGCTCAAGCGTTGTTTTTCGCCGCCCGATAATTTTAAGCCGCCTTCGCCAATCATGGTATCGATGCCCTTTTCGGCCCGCACGAGCAGGTTTTGACAGGACGCTTTGTTTAAGGCATCAAGCAGGTCTTCCTCGGAGGCGGAAGGGTTTACAAACATCAGGTTTTCTTTGATGGTTCCGCTGAACAGTTGTGTGTCCTGCGTAACAAAACCAATCTGGTTTCTTAAATCATCAAAATGAATATTGTTTTCATCCAGCCCATTGTAAAAAATATTTCCCTGCTGCGGCCGGTACAGCCCAACGAGCAATTTCATCAGCGTGGATTTGCCCGAACCCGAAGGCCCGACAAAGGCAATGGTTTCCCCTTTTTGCGTGCCAAAGCTAATGTTGTCAATGGCCTTGTGCATAGCGGTTTGGTGCTTAAAGCTTACGTTGCGGAATTCCAGGGTATGGATAGGGCCCAGGTGCTTTGGGTGGGCCGGTTGTGCTTCTGATTTTTTGTTCATCAGGTTTTGGAAATTGTTCAAAGACGCTTCGGCTTCCCGGTAGCTGAGAATGATGTTTCCAATGTCCTGCAGGGGACCAAAAATGAAGAACGAATAGATCTGCATGGTCACCAGTTGCCCGGCATTCATCTCGTTTTTAAAAATGAACCACATCAGCATAAACAAGATCACCTGCCGCAGGGTGTTTACAAAGGTTCCCTGCACAAAACCAATGCTTCGGATGCGCTTTACCTTGGTGAGCTCCAGCCCCAGAATTTTATACGTGTTTTTGTTCAGTCGTTCCACCTCCTGATTGGTTAGTCCCAGGCTTTTTACCAGTTCAATGTTTCGCAGCGATTCGGTGGTGGTGCCGGCCAGGGAGGTGGTTTGCGCCACGATGGTTTTTTGAATGGTTTTTACTTTTTTGCTCAACAGGTTGGAGATGAACAGAAGGATGGCGATGCCGCCAAAATAAACAACAGGAAGAAGCGGGGAGATGCTGGCAGCAAAAACAGCCACAATCACAATGCCCACCAATACGGTGAAAAGGATGTTGACGAAATTGTTGATGAATTTTTCGGTATCGGTTCGTACTTTTTGCAACACGCTGAGGGTTTCGCCGCTGCGCTGGTCTTCAAACTCCTGATAGGGAAGCTTCATGGCGTGTTGCAGGCCATCGGTAAAAACCCGGGCGCCAAATTTTTGAACAATCACATTCAAAAAATAATCCTGAATGTTTTTGGCAATGCGGCTGACCATGGCCACGCCGATGGAGACCAGCAGCAGCCAAACAACGCTGTTGTAGGGTTTGGTAAAAAAGTCGTTCCAGGTGTAACGCTCCTGGTTATTTTTAAAATCATTGGCCAGGTTGACCAACTTGCCAAAAATGATCGGGTCGATTAGAGAAAATCCAATATTCAGGGCTGCCAAAATCAGTACCAAGACAACCAGGAATTTATATGGTTTAAGATATTGTATTAAAATTTTCATGTTCGTGGCTTGCTAAATTTTTTTTTCGTATTGTTTGATGTTCCAGTTCTTTCCGGTCATGATCTGCAGCCATTTTTTGTAAAACGGCAGGGCCTGAAAGCGGTTTTTTTGTTTTTGAATGGAAGGTGCGTCTAAAACATGCAGCCGCTTGACCAGGTTGGAAATGCTTTCCTCCTGATTTTTTTTAAAGAACAGGTGAAGCAGTTGGTGAAATTCTTTCAGCTTTCCGTAATGATAAACGCAATCGGCCGCCGGGCTTACCACACCTGTTTTTTGAAAGCAATGGCTTAGGGCAAAAGGAATAACGGCGGCATGGGGAAACTGCATATAGGTAAGGTTAATCAAACGCAAGGCGTCTTCAACAACAGCTTTGTGCCGTCTGTTCAGGCCTATGGCGTAGCTGTTCCAGATCCTGAGCTGACCTATGGTGAGCTTTTGGCCATCTTGTTCGATGCTGCCTTGGGCCAAAAACCTTTCCAGTTGGGCTAATTCCGGATCGGTGCTGTTGTTCATTGGCCTGCGGTGCGAATGTAACAGAAAATGGCCTTCTTCCATTTTTTTGAAAACGTTTTCCAGAGGAGCGGTTGTGAACGTATTGCTGTCCAAAAACAAAACATTGCCGCTTTGGTGCGCCAGGACATCCAAAAGAATTTCTATGTTGACCCGTTCCGGAAGAGGATGTTTGCCCTGCCACTCGTTTAGCTGTGTTTGCGGAACTTCTTTGATTTGAAACCGGTGAAAAAAAGGGATGAAGGATTCAAAAAAAGCGGGCCGGTCCGTGTAAACAAATACCGACGTGGTTGCCGGCGGATTTAAATTATAAACCTCCAAATATTTCAACAACGAATACCAGCAGGTATTTACCTTGTCCATGCTTTGCAATGCTTCCAAAACCAAAACGTTCCCCATGGCAGATTAAAGTTAAGAATAGATTAGTCGTCAATATAGGTGTCCACCATTTTGGTTTCACCCTGGGATAGCTGATAGAAAAACCTGGGCCGCACAATGCAGGCCTTAACAAGTTGGTTGGTGGCGGCATGCGCCAGAAGGTTGTCGGCAATATAGGTAATGGGCTGTTGGAGGTGTTTTAGTTTTTGGGCGCCGGATAAGGACACGGCATAAGCATGGGTTTGATCGTGGTAGCCGGCGCTGTAAACATTTTCTGTAAGCTTTTTCGGATACAGGTTTTTTATGGTGGTGTACGAAAATTTATGCCGGCCCAAAAAGCGCTGAACAAAATAGGCGGCTTTTTTCAGGGCAAAGGCTTGGGGCTTTTCGTGCCGGGCATAGCCAAAATAAACCAGTTCCCAGTCCTTTGGCAATTGTTGTAAAACCCGGTGCAGCAGGTGGGTTTGGTTCTTATCAACAAACACATCGTCTTCAAGGATCAAGGCTTTTTTAATGCCATTTTTTAGGATGTCGTCATATACATTCCGGTGGCTCCAGGAACAACCAATCATGCCGGGCGCCAGGGGCTTGGCGTAGCGGTGATACTGAATGGCCAGGGCTTCGTCATAAATCCCTTTTCTTTTTAGTTCTTCAATGTCCAACTCCTGTTTGTCTACGCCAAAAAACAACTCATAGTGAAGGCCCTTTAGCTCTCGTTGGATATGGGCATGACGCTCGTTGGCCCGCTTCAGGGTAATGACATAAATCTTATCAAAATAATGATTCAGTGTTTTAAAAAACAACTTCAGGTCATTCATACTTCTTGTTCTCCTTTTATCCCGCCCATCCTTCCCGGTCCAGGCTTCGGTATTGTATGGCTTCCGCCAGGTGTTCTGCTTTGATATCGCTGGCCTGAGCCAGGTCGGCAATGGTTCTGGCTACTTTTAAAATGCGGTCATAAGCCCTTGCCGAAAGGTTTAATTTTTCCATGGCCACCTTTAGCAGGTTGTGGCCCGCTGTATTGATCACACATATTTCCTTGAGCATTTTACTGCTCATTTGGGCGTTGCAGTAAATGCCATTGTAGGCCTTGTACCGCTCTTCCTGTATTTCTCTTGCTTTGATCACCCGTTCGCGAATGGAAGCGGAGCTTTCCTGCGTTTTCGCGGCCGACAGTTCGCTGAATGCTACGGGGGTTACCTCCACATGCAGGTCAATTCTGTCCAACAAGGGGCCAGAAATCTTGTTGAGGTATTTTTGTACCGTGCCCGCGGGGCAGGAGCACTCCCGGTCTGGGTGATTATAAAACCCGCAAGGACAGGGATTCATGGAGGCAATCAGCATAAAGCTGGCCGGAAAATCCACTGCAATTTTGGCCCGGGAAATGGTTACCCTTCTTTCCTCCATGGGCTGGCGCATCACTTCCAGCACGGTTCGCTTAAATTCAGGCAATTCATCTAAAAACAATACCCCGTTGTGCGCCAAAGATATTTCTCCGGGCTGCGGCACGCCGCCCCCGCCTACCAAAGCCACATCGCTAATGGTGTGGTGTGGGCTGCGAAACGGCCTTTTGGAAACAAGGGTAGCGTTTTCCGGAAGCTTGCCGGCCACCGAGTGGATCTTGGTGGTCTCCAGCGCCTCCTGAAGGCTGAGCGGCGGCAGAATGGTGGGCAAACGCTTGGCCAGCATGGTTTTGCCTGCGCCGGGCGGACCAATTAGAATCGCGTTGTGGCCGCCTGCGGCTGCTATTTCCAAAGCCCGTTTGATGTTTTCCTGGCCTTTTACATCGGCAAAATCAATCTCAAAATCGTATTGCGAATAAAAGAACTCTTCCCTTGTATTGATGGAAACCGGCTCCAGGCTTTTTTCTTCGCTTTCAAAAAAATCAATTACTTCTTTAATGTGCGTGACACCATATACCTGCAGGTTGTTTACCATCCCGGCCTCTTTTGCGTTTGCAGCAGGCACAAACAATCCCTTGAACTTTTCTTTACGGGCCTGAATGGCTATGGGCAGGGCCCCCTTGATGGGCCGGATTTCGCCATCCAGGCTTAGCTCCCCCATGATTACATATTGGTCCAAGGCCTCGGCCTTTTTCATTTTGCCGGTCGCCGCCAGTATGCCCATTGCAATGGGCAGGTCGAAGGCGGTTCCGCTTTTTTTTATATCAGCCGGCGCCAGGTTTACCACAATTCTGGTACGCGGCATGGCATGTCCCAGCGATTTAATGGTGCTTTCCACCCTTTGAAAACTTTCCTTCACGGCATTGTCCGGCAACCCCACCAGCATAAACCCCACATTGGTTTCCATCCAGTTTACCTCAACGGTAATAGTGGTGGCTTCCACGCCGTAAACAGCACTTCCAAAGGTTTTAACCAGCATAATTAAAGTGAAGGTGAAAAATTTTTTGAAGCTGGCAAAGTATTGTTGAGAATGCTTCTATTCCTCTTGATTAAGCGGATTGTTCTTTATGGCCTGGCTTTGCGGCAAAGCTTTTGCATGGTATTGAAAAAAGGCGGCCTCATGAAATCATACTCTTTTATATGGCTTTGGGCAATGGCGTTGGCAACGGCTCTAAGTTCCTGCGAAGTGATTGGCGGAATTTTTAAAGCAGGTTTTTGGACGGCAATTATCCTCATTGTATTGGTGATTGCGTTGATCCTTTGGCTGGTAAGAAGGGGGAGCCGGTAGCAGAGAGAGGGGAGGATTGAAACTCCTAAGGACCAGGTAACCCAATCCTTTCCAAAGGTCTTCTTTATAAAGGGCTTTTTCTAAAGTTCGTTTCCGGCTTTTGTTTATACCTCATTCCCAATTTCCTTTGTGCTGCGTCGCTCCACCATACAATTGCTTCGGTTTCCTTTTTCCTTTTTTTTATTGCCGGTTTATCTTTTTGCCCTGAGCCAACTGCCCGCCATCGACCAGGGAGGGGCAATGGCTATTTTCCTTATTCTGCATCTGCTGGTTTATCCCTCCAGCAATGGATATAATTCTTATATGGACCGGGATGAAACCCCTATTGGGGGCTTGTCTGCTCCTTTGTTACCCACGCCTCAGTTGTTTTATGTTTCCCTCATCATGGATGCCCTGGCGGTTGTTGCATCGCTGTTTGTTTCAAAGGTATTTGCTCTGGGTATTTTGCTCTACATTCTGGCGTCCAGGGCTTACAGCTACAGGGGCATTCGGCTAAAACGGTTGCCGGTGACCGGGTTTTTAACCGTGTTTGTATTTCAGGGAGCGGTGGTTTTTTTTCTTACCTATCATGGAGCCGACCCACAGCACACTTTGCAGGTACCCCTGCTGCCTTGTGTGATTTCCAGTTTGCTCATTGGAGCCTTGTATCCGCTAACACAGGTGT
>JAEVYV010000277.1 GCA_023392575.1 Bacteroidota bacterium
GTAATGTGTTATGGCAGAAAGAGACGACAATCAGATGAGGGAAGAGCAATTGAACCGTAGATTTGATTCGGTAAACGATCAACGACCGGGCATTTCCAGAGTGGATGGGGAAACATCCTCCGGCGATGGAAGAGGAACTATTGATGGCGAAAGAAGAAGAACTTCTAACCGTGGGTTTGCTGCTATGGACCCACAAAGACAAAAAGAAATTGCAAGTGAGGGGGGGCGAGCCGCCCACCGGCAGGGTGTGGCGCATGAGTGGAGCAGTGATGAAGCCCGGGAAGCGGGAAGGAAAGGAGGACAGATCGTAAGCCGTAACCGGGAACACATGAGTGAAATAGGAAGAAGGGGCGGACAGAGTTCCGGTAACAGGCGCAGTCAAAGAAACGAAGGCAGAGAAGTGTAGCAGAAAACTGTATTGGTTGGTGGCTTGGCAATCGCCTGAATCTTTTGGTTCAGGCGATTGCTTTCCGGGAAATAAAAGTCCCGCTAAAAAGCGGGACCGGCTAAAACTGCTAAGAGAGAAATGGGAATGTGCCGCAAACAAAGGCATTTTTTGGACGGGCCCGTTGTTTTTGCTGTTATTGAATCATTACTTTTTAGTAAGCAACAGCTTTTGAGAAAGCCTCAGGCTGCATGGTTGCCGTCAAGGTCGCTGTCTAAATCAGGGTCGGCCTGATCGTTTCCGGTTTCTTCCCGAAAACTATCTGCGGCGGTTTTGGTCAAATGTTCATTTGCCTCATCGGTTTTGCTGCTGCTCATGGTTTGCACACCGGGTTGGGCGGCTGATTCGTCCCTTAAATCGGGATCGTTTTTTCTTCCTTTTTCGGCCGGTCGGTTGCGGCCTATGTTGTCATTCGATTGCATAATTCGGTTTTTTGAACAGCCAAAAAATGCGTGCCATCGAAATTTTTGCAAAATTGCCGAAACCCCTGGTTCTTAATAAGAATTTTTGCTTTCTTTGATTAAAACGAATTCGATATCATGGATATGAGAAACTTATTAATGGTTCCGGCCCTGGCCTTGGTCTGTTCAGCTTGTGGAAACACGGCAGGCCCCAAAGTGATGGCGGAACAAACAGATTCTACTTCAAAACCCTCTGCTCAAAAAGAGACCGCCGCTAAACCCACATTGGATACGGCCCGCTACGATCAATTACAAACCTACCTGGCCAATGGCGATACAACCGGACTGTGGCCGGTTAAACATGCTTATCCTTTGCCCGGCGCCTTACTGCCGTTCAACCGGATTGTGGCCTATTATGGTAACCTTTATTCCAATAGAATGGGGGCCTTGGCCAAGTGGCCTAAAAACGAGATGATCCCTAAATTGTTGGCCGAAGTCAAAAAATGGAATGATGCCGATAGCGTGATTCCGGCTATCCCTGCATTGCACTATATAGCGGTAACCGCTCAGGGTACTCCGGGTAAGGACGGTAAGTGGCGTTACCGCATGCCTCATCATCAAATTGATACGGTTTTAAACTGGGCAAAAGAAATCAATGCCCAGGTGTTTATTGATGTGCAGGTAGGGCTGAGCGATGTGCAAACGGAAGTGCCTTTGTTTGAAAAATACTTATCTCTGCCCAATGTGCATTTTGGAATAGATCCGGAATTTGCCATGAATGCCAAAGGAGGCAAAAAGCCCGGAAGTGTGATTGGCTCCCTGGATGCAAAAGACATCAATTGGATCAGTGATTACCTGGCGGAGATTGTGCGCAAAAACAACCTGCCTCCAAAAATTTTCATGATCCACCGGTTTACCAAAGGAATGGTTACCAATGCCCGGGATATAAAACTGCATCCGGAACTGCAGATTGTGATGGACATGGATGGCTGGGGGCCGCCCGAACTCAAAAAAGGAACGTACCGCCACTGGATACACGCCGAGCCCGTGCAGTTTACCGGATTTAAATTGTTTTATGTAAACGATACGGAAAAATCGGGTCAGAAGGAAATGATGAGCCGGGAAGCGATCCTGAAATTAAAACCCAAGCCCATTTACATACAGTATCAGTAGGGGAATGGTGCGTATTGGTTGAATACCCACCCTAATTTATTTATCCCCGCCTGTTATGCAGGCGGGATTTTTTTATCACGAATGGGATTTATTGGGCCCTTACGATTTTGGCTCACCCATGCACAAAAGCCCTGCGCTGACACGGGAAATATTGCTTGTGCTTCGGCAGGAAGACAGGTGTGGAAAGGCCTACCGCCGCAAATGGTGGTGGATGACGAAGTAGCTGAGTACAACCAGCAACAGCACAATAATCACAGTGGCAATCACCCAGGGGTCAATCTTTACATCCAGCTTTCTACGGAGCTTTTTCTTTTTTTCTGTTTTCTTTTTTAGCTCGTAGTTCAGTTGTTCTACCAGGTGGGCAATCTTTTTTCTATCCTTGATGTTTTCCAATCCTTCCAGGGCATCCAGCTCAAAATCATCATCCATCATTTGCTTTTCCACTTCGTGTTGCTGCTCAGCAGAAAGCTTGCCCTGCAGGTAGAGCAGAAGCGTTTCCTGGTCAATGTCGGGATTTAAATTGGATAATATGTCTTTTAAGTTTTCGCTCATTTTTTTGAATCCCTGTTTTGCTTCAGTTTTCTTTCAAGGATGATCTTCAAATTGCGTTTGCCATTTTGAATATAACTTTTTACCTGCAACAGGCTGTAACCTGTTTTGTCGGCTATTTGCTGGTAGCTGTTTTTTTTAAGATAAAACAAAATTACGCATTGCCTTTGCTCTTCATTCAGCTCCTGAATCGCTTCCTCCAAAAAGTCGTAGGCTTGTTCGTTTTGCAGCAGTTCGTCTTTGGAGGGTTCGGCGTCGGCCAGGTGCTGTTCGTGCAGTTCTTTCACACTTCTGCTTCCTTTGTCCCTTAACCGCATCAGGCAATGGTTTTTGGCCACCATATACAGCCAGGACTTAAAATAATCGATCCGGTATTTGCCCACCTCGGTAAGCACTTTTAAAAAAATCTGCTGCACACAATCCTTTGCTTCGTTTTCGTCTTTGAGGTATTTCATGCAAACACCCAACAGCAGCAAGGTGTAGCGTTCCAGCAAAATACCAATCCATTCGGGGTTTTTGTCCGCATAATAATGGTCCAGTAGTTCAGCATCGGTGATATGGTCGTAGCGGCTGGCTTTCATTATTGTTACTGGTCTCCGGCGCTTGGGTTTTCGGTTTACTAAGGTACTTAATTCGATTGGCACCATCTTTTCTTCTTAACGCAACCATTCTCTTGTCATTAGATGCAAAGAGTGCAAATTTGCATAACCAAAAATGCTTTTTATTCATGATGCAGTATGCAATTTGTTCGGTAGCCGCGGCCCCGGTCCGTAAGGAGCCTTCGCACAGAAGCGAAATGACCAATCAGTTATTGTTTGGAGAAACGATGCAGGTGCTGGAGGCAAAAGAAGAATGGTTCAGAGTAAAATCGCTGTACGATGATTACGAAGGGTGGCTTACCCACCACATGATTTCTGAAGTAAATGAACCAGTTGCTACAAAGCCTCTTGAATACGTTGCAATTAGTGATTTGAATTTGTTATTATTCCGCGGAGAAGTTATGAAAGTTACGGCAGGCAGCCACCTGACTTGCTTTAATATTCATACAAATGAACTGTGGACAAATGAATGGGAGTACCGTGGAAGCGTCAAGAATATAAAAGGAGCTTTTGATAGCGGTGATGTAGTAAGGCATGCTATTGAATGGCTGAATGCGCCCTATTTGTGGGGGGGTAAAACCCTTATGGGCGTGGATTGCAGCGGCTTTGTGCAAACCGTTTTTAAAATTTTTGGAATCCGGTTGAAAAGAGATGCCTACCAGCAGGCGGAGCAGGGAACCGGGATAAACTTATCAGAAGCAAAAGCCGGCGACGTGGCCTTTTTTCAAAACGAGAACGGAAGGGTGACGCATGTGGGAATCGTTCTGGAGAATAACCAAATTGTTCATGCCTCGGGGAAAGTAAGAATCGACCGGCTCGATGAAAAAGGAATTGTAAATAAAGAAACCGGAAAAAGAACGCACCAGTTGCATTCCATCAGGCGGGTTTTTTAATGATCAGGCTTTGATGCCTCCCAAAATACTTCCTAAAATAATCAACAGGACAAGAAGGGTGATCACAATGTACAGACGGTCTCGTTCTTTGATAAATCCGATTATGGAGAAAACGATGCGGGCAATTGGCGTGGCAATTAAAATCAGCACGCCCAATTGGATAATGTGCTCTCCGCTCAGTTTTGCCACTCCCTTGAGCACGTGGGGCAGGGAGTGGAACGTATGGTTCATCCCCCGGAAGTCGTGATAGTCGGGTTGTGCATGGCCGGACTGCCACAAATAAATAATGGCGCCAAGAATGATTATTGCAGAAGAAATAAGTACACCGGCCCTCAGTAAATTGCCAATGATGATTTGAATGTTTTTATCTGCAAAAATCTTCTTCATTTTTTAAATACGATGGGTTAGTCCATTGTAAATCATCTGCGCGGCCAGCAGGCAAATCACAACCGCAAAAACATAGCGTAAGCTTTTGGTTTCTGACCGGCTAAGAATTTTCGATCCTGCAAAGGCCCCAGCCAAAACGCCAAGTGTTACCGGCATGCAAAGTCCGGGATCAATGTATCCTCTTTGAAAATAAATAACAGCGCTGGCCGCGGCTGTTACCCCAATCATAAAATTGCTGGTGGTGGTGGACACCTTAAAGGGCACCCGCATGATGTTGTCCATGGCCAACACTTTCAATGCTCCCGATCCGATTCCCAAAAGCCCGGATAAGATGCCTGCAAAGCCCATCATCAAAAAGCCGCCGGTTACATGTCTTACCGTATAGGGAACTTCCTTTCCTTTTTCAGGGAAACTGCCGCTTAATTTGAAAAACCGGGCCAGCTTGCTTTTGGGAGTGTGTTCGATAGGATTGGGCTTTTTTTTCAGGGACAAAAACGCCGATACAATAAGGATGCATCCGAAAATGACCGCTATGGTATGGGTGGGTGCATATACGGCAACAATGGCACCCCCCACCGCCCCGAGCGATGTGGCAATCTCTAAAAACATTCCAAGACGGATGTTGGTAAACCCTTCCTTTACATAAGCCGATGCAGCACCGGAAGAGGTGGCAATCACGGCAACAATGGATGTTCCAATGGCATACCGAATATCCACACCAAGCAGTAAGGTCAACATGGGAATGATGACAACGCCGCCGCCCAGGCCCGTTAAAGAGCCGAGCAAACCAGCCAAAAGAGCGCCCAGGAAAATAATCAGAGTAAAAAGAAAAATCGTCATACCCGTTTTTTAAGCCCGGCTAACAATGGTCCTGGCTTTATTGAAATTTTTCTTGATAAAGCGCAATCGCCTCTTTAATGATTTGGTAAGCTACTTCTTTGTTTTGGAAATCTTCGATATACACCTGCTTATTTTCGAGCACCTTGTATTGTTCAAAATAATTACGCAGTTCATTGATGAAGTGCGGCGGCATATCCTCAATGGAAGCAATATGGTTTACCGAAGGGTCTTTGGTGGCCACGGCAATGATCTTGTCATCCTTTTCCCCGGAGTCGATCATTTGCATGTTGCCGATAACGGTGGCTTCTACCAGACAAAGCGGGTGAATGGATTGGGAACACAACACCAAAATGTCCAGCGGATCGTGGTCCTGTCCCAGGGTTTGCGGAATGAATCCGTAATTGACCGGATAGTGAAAAGAGGAATAGATGATCCGGTCGAGTTTTAACAGCCCCGTTGTTTTATCGATTTCGTATTTGGTTCTTGATCCCTGCGGAATTTCGATCATGGCATTTACTTGTTCAGGGGCTTTTGATCCAGAGCTGGCGCCGTGCCAGGGGTGTAGTACGTTTATTGTTTTCATATAATTAGCTTGTTAATTTAAAACCTGCATAGGTTGCCAGCAAGCCGCCAGCAAGGCTGATCATTGTATAAAAAGTAAATTGAATCCAGCGGTGGTCCATCATCATTTGCACGCCTTCATAGGAGAACGAAGAAAGTGTTGTAAACCCGCCACAAAAACCCGTTACCAGCAGCAATCTTTTGGGCTCGTCAATGTGCCGGGTAAACAGCCCCCATAACAGGCCAATAAGCAGGCAGCCCGCTATGTTTGCCAGCAAGGTTCCATAAGGAAAAGAAAAGTTTAAGGACCGTTGACACAAATAGCGCAAAATGCTGCCCGCGGCACCTCCCAATCCCACTAATAAAATGTTATTGAGCATGCCGGGATGTGTCGGTTTGCGGAAAAGAGTATTTCAGATCAACCACCCACGTGCCGTTGTTGCGAACAACCCGCAGCGAATCTTTTTGTTTTTTGTACGAATTGGAATAGCTGATAATGCTCACGCTGTCATTCACCTGCCGGGTATTGTATAGAGTAATGGACGCATCGCGGTAGCCTCGTTTGTCCTCGCTGTGCATGTTGCTCTGGTAATTGTTTTCGTAGGCATCCAAAAGCTGGGTGTTGGTTGAGTCCTGCAGCATGAACCTGCGTGCATTTTTCCATTTCCCATCCAGTGCCGACCGGATGAAATTGCGGGCGGCATCCACATCATTTTCGGATGTGGTTTCTTTTTGTTGCTGGTCGCCGTTGTTGCAGGCGCTGGCCAGCACCGTCAAAAGAGCCGTGAAAACGAAAAGGATCCTCATGCCTGCAAAAATAAGGTGAAGCGGCAAAACTCATGTGAACAATGACGAATCCTGGGGCTGCATGGCTTTTTGGGGCAGGTTGCCGGTTGGATACACAAAAACGGCCTTGTCCAAACAAGGCCGTTTTGCTAAATGAGAGTTTAAAATCTTGCGGATTGGTTAGTCGTTATTCCGGCCGCGGTCGTAATACCGTCTTTCTTTTCGCTCCTGCTTTTCGGTTTCCTCCAATTCCTGTTCTCGTTGGCTTTCTTTATCGTAGGCTTTCAAAATTGCTTTTACCAGCTTGTGACGCACTACGTCTTCTTCGTCCAGTTCAATATAACCAATGCCATCAATATTGCGCAAAATGCGGCTGGCCTTTGCCAAACCGCTGCGTTGGTTGCGGGGCAGGTCAACCTGTGTTAAATCGCCGGTGATGATGGCTTTGGCATTTGCCCCAATACGGGTCAAAAACATTTTTAACTGCAGGTCGGTAGCATTTTGGGCCTCGTCCAGAATAATAAAACAATTGTCCAGCGTCCGTCCCCGCATATAGGCCAGGGGCGCAATTTCAATGGTTCGGGTGCTCATGTAATAACCCAGCTTGTCGGCAGGAATCATGTCATCCAGCGCATCATACAAAGGCCGCAGGTAGGGGTCAATTTTTTCTTTAAGATCGCCGGGCAAAAAACCCAGGCTTTCACCGGCTTCTACCGCCGGGCGGGTGAGAATGATTTTTTTTACCGCCTTGTTCTTTAAAGCTCTTACGGCCATAGCCACTGCCGTGTAGGTTTTACCCGTACCGGCAGGCCCAATAGCAAAAACGATATCATTTTTTTCCGAAGCAGTCACCAGGCGTTTTTGATTGGCGGTCCGGGCCCGAACCGTCTTGCCGTTAGGACCAAACACCAAAACATCGTTGGGGTTTCGTTCCACAAAATGGTCAACGGTTTCGGCATCGTCGCCGCCCAAGATCTGTTCAAAATAATTTTCGCTCATGTGGCCATTTCTTTCAAGGTACTGCACTATGAGATCGATTTTTTCCTTAGCGCCTTCCACCTGCTCGGGAGCACCGCTCAGTTTTAATTGCGTGCCGCGGGAAAGGATTTTCAACAAAGGAAATTTCTTCTTTAAGATATCCAGTTTGCCGTTGTTTACTCCAAAGAACTCTATAGGGTTAACGGTTTCAAGGTTGATAATTGTGTCTCTCAAATTCGTTTCAGGTTTGCGTTATACAATTCCGGACCAGCCTGCAAGGCGCTCTGCGTGCAGGCTTACCGCCGGTGTGAACACTGGTATAAATAACCCATCCGGTACAAGGTAACTAAAAGAAACCGGAACTTTAGGCGGCTACTTATACACAAATGTGCATTAAAAATTATGCCTAAAAATCTATTTGAAATTAGCATTTGTTACGAAGGATGAGGTTAAGCCGTCGTTAATATAGGTTCAAGAATTCGTTATTTCTTGGAGAGGGAATCAGGCCCTTTTGCAAATCTTTAGTGATTAATTTTAGGAGAAGAAGTGTGCCGTATGCCGCCCAAAAAGTTTTACTGGATTGAATTTATTGGCGATCGCTCCGTTAAAATAGGAGAAGGCGAAACAATTCTGAATGCTTCTCTGTCGGCCGGCATCCCGCATTATCATGCCTGCGGCGGGAATGCCCGTTGTTCTACCTGCCGGATTTTGGTGGTGGAGGGGCAGGAGTTTTTAACGCCCTGTAACGAAAAGGAACAGGAGCTGCGAAAGACCATTTATTTCCCTTCCAATATTCGCCTGGCCTGCCAAACCTATGTCACCGGGTCGTCGGTTCGGGTGCATCGCATCATTCGTGACGAAACCGATATCCATTTGTACATTGATGAAGACACCGAGACCGATGTACGAAATATTGGTGAAGAAAAAGAGCTGGCTCTGTTTTTTTTGGACATCAGGGACTTTACCCCGTTTGTGGAAAGCAATCTAGCGTTTGATGTGATTCATGTGGTGCGCCGGTTGTTTGGTTTGTTTCGCAAGGGCATTGAAATGTACGGAGGCCGTATTATTGAAACGGCCGGCGACGGGTTGTATGCCGTGTTTGGCCTAACCGAAAGCATTCCGCAGGCTGCCGGCAATGCGTATCAGGCCGGCATGGAGATCCTGACCGATCTGGAGAAATTTAACGAACAATACCTGGAAAAAAATTTCAACCACCGCTTTGAAGTAGGCATTGGCCTGCATGAAGGACCGGTGATTGTGGGCAATATTGGCATTGGGGTAAACAACAACCTGACGGCTATGGGCTTGCCGGTGAATATTGCCTCCCGCCTGCAGGCCGCCACCAAGCAATTGAACAACAGCTTCGTGGTTTCGGATGATGTCTATCGTTGGTTAACCGGCCCGCCGCCGGGCACGCCCAGGCAGATTGAGCTAAAAGGGTTAAAAGAAGATTTTTCGGTGCATTTGATGGGCAAGGCGTACGCACCGTCGCCGCCGCCCGGTGTGTAAACTCTGAGGGCGGTATCAGCACTGGTTTTGCGGGTATTTTTCGGAAAATTTTTTGGGCGCTACGCTGCAGTAGGCGACTGTCAACGCATCCAGCAGCATGCTTTTTTTTATTTTGGAAAGATCAATAGTTGTCCAGCCCTGTTTGCCCCAGGTTCCCGTCACCGGATAAATAACCGAGAGGTCGTACGAACAAAAAACCGATTGGTCCGTCTGGGACAGCTTCAGCGTTGCTTTTTTGTTTTTCTCATCCAGTGTGGCAAATATTTTTTTACTTACCCGGAAAGACGATTTTTCGAAATGCGGCTGTTCGCTGGTTTCAGGAAAAGAAAGGGCCAGCTGTTTAAATACCTTGAGTGAGACCATAACCAAGTTTATTTTTTCGGAAACAGGTTGTCTTTGCAGGTTTGAAGGCTTCCCAAATCATGGATGCGTTTTCGTTTACCGGAAGCAAATTCTTTTCTTACATCAATGGTTGCTTCTTCTTCCAATATTAATTCTTTTCCAATGAAATTGGCAAAGTTCAAACCAATACCCAATCCTTTTCAAATTGATAGGATTTCCTTGCCGATACGATTGCACCAGCTGGAAACCAGTTTGGTATGAGATTGTAGCGGCTATAGAGGGCGGATAAGAAAAAGCCCCGTTCCAATTTCTTGAAACAGGGCTGTATGTTTTTTGCTCTTTTATGGGAAGATGCCCAGTTCGGCATAGCTGGTGCCCACCTTGTTGATGGCAACCACGTAGGCCGCGGTACGCATATCGGGGATTTGCGGGTTTTTTCTCCACTCGTCCATGATTTCACGGGTGGCGGTGATCATGGTTTCTTCCAGTCCGCTGTGCACCAGGTCTACTTCTTCTGGGCCGTGCATAATAAACTGCCTTTCCCGTTCGCTCACCTTTCTGCTGGTTAATTCCTCAATTTGCCCCAGAATATGCTGGTTCATGTTTTCCGTAAAGCGCTTTTCCATCCGTCCGTACCGAACGTGGCTCAAGTTTTTCAGCCATTCAAAATAAGAAACGGTCACCCCGCCGGCATTGAGGTACATATCGGGCACCACCAGCGTTCCCTTGGCTGCAAACACTTCGTCCGCTTCAGGAGTTAACGGGCCGTTGGCGCCTTCGCCGATGATCTTTGCTTTTACCCTGGGTGCGTTTTCGCCATTGATCACATTTTCCAAAGCTGCGGGAACCAGGATGTCGCAATCGTATTCCAGGGCATCCGTGTTTTTGGCAAAATTGCTGGAGCCAGGGAAGTTCAGGATAGAACCGGTGGTTTTGCGGTGTTCGAAAACGGCATCCACATCCAGACCGTTTTCGCTGTAGATGGCGCCTTCGTATTCGGCAAGTGCAATGATTTTGGCGCCAGCCTTATGGAAGAATTTGGCTGCGTGGTAGCCCACATTGCCCAAGCCCTGTATAATCACCCGCTTGCCTTCGATGCCAACCGGCAGACCCAGTTTGTTCATTACATCCGGCATCTGGCAAACCTCGCGGATGCCAAAGAAAATGCCCAGGCCGGTGGCTTCCCTGCGGCCCCGTACGCCGCCTTGTGTTACGGGTTTGCCGGTAACGCAGCCCGCTGCGTCAATTTCTCCTGGCCGTAAACTGGCGTAGGTGTCCACAATCCAGGCCATTTCTCTTTCGCCGGTGCCGTAGTCCGGGGCGGGAACGTCGGTGCCGGGGCCAATGAAATTCTTTTTGACCAATTCGGCCGTGTAACGGCGGGTAATTTTTTCCAGCTCGTAAACCGAATATTTTCTTGGGTTGATTTTGATGCCGCCTTTACCGCCGCCAAAAGGAACGTTGACGATAGCGCATTTGTACGTCATCAGGGCGGCCAGGGCCATTACTTCGTCCTGGTTGACTTCTGCGGCAAAGCGGATGCCTCCCTTACAAGGCGTTTTGTGTTGTGAGTGTTGCACCCGGTAGGCCTCAATGACTTCTATGCGGCCATCATCCATACGTACCGGGAATTTCATACGGTAAACAGCGTTGCAAGCTTTTATCTGTTCGAGGATGCCCGGATCCCAACCGGTGAATTTTGCTGCTCTATCAAAGCTTTTTTCGACGGCGCCGAAAAAGCTGTATTCTTCGTTAGCTGACATGAACTATGGTTTAAATTATAAATGGTTTTTTTCGAGCTTTGAGATCTTTCGGTCCAGACGAATCAGGTAGATGACGATACCGGCGAAGATGGCAAGGATAACAGCTACAACCACATAAATCTTTCCGTTCTGACGCAGGGCGTCGGCCATTTCAACCCCGTTATTCGGATTTTGGGCAAACAGTACCAAACAACTGATGGTGGTAAGGAAGGAGAGCAGGATTTTTTTTATCATTAGTGTAATAGAGTTTTTTCTTTTAGTGTTTTCACCCTCACTTTTAAGCTGGTGATCCAAACTCCAAGCAATGTCCAGCCGATAATGGCGGGATAAAATACGTAACGCATTTGCGGGGCCAGGGCTTTGAAGTCCAAAGCCGGATTGTCGGTTCGAACACCGCCGGGTCCCTCGCCGCCCGGATGCAGGCTGGGCAGTAGTCGCGGAATGATCCAAATGGCAGGAAATAAAAAGGCAAAAGCAAAAATGTTATAAACCGATCCAATCCTTGCCCGCTTGTCCAGATCGCTGATGGAATCACGCAATACCAGATAGGCAAAATAAATGAGCAGGGCAATGGCTGCTCCGATGAGTTTGGGCTCCTTGGCAATCTGACTGAACGATTCATAAGCCGGGCGGTTGGGGTCCACCCAGGTAAACGACATCCAAATGGTGCCGGTGGCGTAACCCAAAAGGCCAAACACAATGCCCACCACGGCATACTCCCTGGACAAGGTGTCGTGGCGCAGATCGTTGGTCCGTAAATATTTTACGGCCTGCACTACCGATACGGTAAACAGGATCATCATGGCAAACCACATACAAACGTGGAAGTACAGATTGCGGATGGTTTCATTTAACTGCGGAAGCCGGGGAACATTATTCCATAAAAGTCCTGCTGTAAGCGTATACACCAGCAGGACAATGCATAATATTTTCCACCACCATTTTTTCATAGTTGGGGGTTTAAAAAGCAGCAATCGCGTTTCAATTGGGAGCAAAATTAAGGGAAGGATATTAGTTTACAAGTTTCAAAGCTGTTCAAGTAAAAGGTTTTTTTCTTTTAAACCCATTATCAGAAAAGCAGTTGCTCTGTAAATCAGTCTTTCCAAAGGAAAGGAAAAAGAATAATGGCCAGCAGAATCACCAGCACATCGGAGCCCAGAAGCAACAGGATATTGGCCAGCGGAACAGGGATGCTGGTTACAAAAACAGCCGTAGAAACCTTCATCAGTACCAGAA